>DATGXQ010000481.1:0-6754 GCA_035298905.1 Nostocaceae cyanobacterium
GTTTTGTCAATCAACCCAACCTACAAAAATTAAATTAATTGTTGTTTGCCATAAGGGGAGTGGTAGAACCCAATTCAATCAATTTTGTAGGATTTGATTTTTGAAATATTGGTGATATAATTCACAACTAGGAGTAACGAAATCTCCATTAATATTTACTAAACCCATACTATCCAATTTATAGGTGACTATCGAGGGTAATTTTACTGGATGTTCTACAGAAATAACTTTTTTATAAATATTTTCAAGCAGAGAATCTGTTTGTAAAGCATTTAGCAATCTCCGCAAGTGATCCCGATAAATTCCTGATTCTGTGGCAGCATCCTGTAGAAGCTGCTTGAGTGTTAATTCCCCTCGACAAATATAATATAAAGCTAACCTTACTAAATAGGGATGACCACCAATCATGCTCATTAATTGTTTAGTTTGATGATGATTCCAATCAAGGCCATGAATATGAGCTAAAGACATTACCTGTTCTGGTGTAAATGGTAATAATTTTAAAGGTAATCCTACATTAAATGGAGATTGATTGATGTTTAGAGTAATATAAATCTCTGTCGAATAAGTCATAATTAATCTTAAGTTTTGCCAAGCTTTTACAGTTTTAGATTGCTCATACCAAGAGCGTAATAAAGAAAAGAACTCCTCCGCAACTTCTGGATATTCAAAAACTCGATTGACTTCATTCAATCCTAACACTAAACCATTTTGTATCTCCTGGAGTAGATATGCTTCAAAATAAATAGTGCAACTAACTTTATTCCCCATGTCTTCATCCCAAAAATCTTCTAGCCTGGGTTGGAGTTGCAATTTCCTACTCACATTGGTGCTAAACCAGCGAAAAAATTTATCTATATCAGTAAATACTGCCCTTTCTGCTTGTTGAAAATCAATAGTTACAGTGCGATACTTCTTAGCTTCAGCATGAGCTAAAATTCGCAGCAGTAGAGAAGTTTTTCCCATTTTCCAAGGTGCTTTAATACGAATAATACTGCCTGGTTTCATTACTTCTTCACAGGCAAATTCTTCAACTGGAGGACGTTCAATATAAAACTTAGAACCCAATGCTACTGGACTATCAGGAAATTCTACATATTCTGATAAGTTTCGACTGCGGAATTGTTCAATTGATTTGCATTGAGCTTTAGTTAGTTGACGCGACTCAAATACTTTTCGTAAATTGTTTTTATTGATTGGTTCGCCCCAAAAATCGCTTAAGCTAGACCATAGTTCTGAAGCGGTAGTACTCAAGTATTCTTTAACATAGTTTGTTTCTGCTGCCATACTAGCGTAGGTTTTCCCCTCCCAAGAGTACCGTAGCAGCAACTCCTCTAAGGGTGTTAACGCTGTGGGTAAGGAGACCTTATGTAAGTCTATCAGTTCGTCGATCGTCATGTAGGCACTATGATTTGCTAGTCGTCATCTAAAGGTATCTTAATTGGGTAATATCTATGGTTGCATTAGATTAACCTCATTTACAGCAATATCTACCCTTAGATTATTAAATATCTTACTTTTACTACTTGACAAAATAAAGAATATCTGAAACATGGCTTGAACAAGAATTGTACTAATTCTGCGGGTAGTGCTGGTAAATTAAAAGCCTAAAAATTTGTATCAAAAATAACCATCTTCTTAAAAATTCTCTCTTATTCAGGAAAAGAAATAACTTTTTTTATAACTTTTTTCCGACAATTTTAGGTTTTTACGTTTAAAATTAGTTACTTTTCTTCGTGGAATAAAAGTGAATAAAAGCTTACACTAAGCTATATCTGGTATGTACTAAAATTTCTGCTGATCAAGTTACAATTCAGCAAAATAGTAATCTTGATAATAACTAGATGTCAGTGCCAACAACATTTTACATTGCAAATATGATTCACGAACTTTTTTCAAATTATTTTATTCCTCATGGTCATTGTTATTTATGGAAACCGGGTTTAGTCGGGCTGCACATTGCTTCTGATTCTCTGATTAGTTTGGCATATTTTTTAATTCCCTTAGAATTAATTTATATTGTTAAAAAACGTAAAGATATACCTTTTGATTGGATTTTCATGCTGTTCGGCTCCTTTATTATTTGCTGTGGTATTACTCATATCATGGAAATATGGACGCTTTGGCATCCCACGTATTGGCTGTCTGGTGTTCTCAAAGCAATTACTGCTACTGTTTCTTTGTGTACAGCAGGAGTAGTCATCTATTTAATTCCCAAAGTGTTGGCTATTCCTAGTCCTGATCAACTTGCAGCAGCAAATTTAGCTTTACAAAATGAAATTACACAGAGAAAAAAAGTCCAAGAAAAACTAAGTATGCTAACGCTAGAGTTAGAGAAGAGAGTAGAACAAAGAACTTCAGAACTAGCTCGAACAAATCAATTATTACAACAAGAAAATCATGAGCGTGCTTTAGCTCAAAAAGCTTTGAGAGAATCAGAAACTAGACTGCGTCATCAAGCTCAACAATTAGAAGATGCCCTACAAGAAGTTAAGAAAACTCAGACTCAACTTATACAAAGCGAAAAGATGTCATCATTAGGACAAATGGTAGCAGGAATCGCTCATGAAATTAATAATCCAGTTAGTTTTATCTACGGTAATATTCCTGCTATTTACGAATATATGCAAGATTGCTTAGGTTTAATTCAACTTTATCAAAAACATTATTCTCAACCTGTGTTAGAAATTACAGAAAAAATTCAGGAAATTGATTTTGATTTTATTGCAGAAGATGTACAAAAAACTCTCAAATCTGTTAAAATTGGAGCCGAAAGAATTAAAGACATTGTTAAGTCTTTACGTACCTTTTCTCGCTTGGATGAAGCAGATGTGAAAGAGGTAGATATTCATGAAAATATTGATAGTACACTCTTGATTTTGTCGCATCGCTTGAAAGAACAACCACATCGTTCTGCTATTAAGGTGATTAAAGAATATGGTAATTTACCACCAGTTGAATGCTATGCAGGACAAATTAATCAGGTAGTGATGAATATTTTAAGTAATGCTATTGATGCTCTGGTATCTGCCAAGAAAAACGCAGATTTAGTCAATGGCAAAACAAGCTCAGAATTGTTAGCTGATAGCTGTCCTACAATTCGGATTCAGACGTTTTTTATTGAAAATGGTCTAGTCAGGATTCACATTTCTGATAACGGTGTGGGTATGAGTCCTGAAGTATTAGAAAAAATTTATGACCCATTTTACACCACTAAGCCAGTAGGTTATGGAACAGGACTAGGTTTAGCAATTTCTTACCAAATTATTAAAAGTCATCAAGGTTGTTTGTTATGCACTTCTGAATTAGGAAAAGGCACAGAATTTGTAATTGTTATTCCTCGCAGTTTAAATATAGAAAAAAAACTAATCAGCAGCATTCAGCACTTATAAGCTCTTGAATTGGTAAATTAGAAAATATGAAATTCAGAAATTATAGCTTACGGCTGTTGACAGTTAATACTTAACAACCAGCCTAATTCTCCTGCTCTAAATAAGTTAAAAATGTGTTAGCAAGAATAGCGGCTTGTGTGCGATCGCGCAAATTTAGCCTATTTAAAATATTTGTTACATGATTTTTAACTGTTCCTTCGGAAATGTAAAGTTTTTTGGCAATCTCGCGGTTATTTGCACCTGTAGCAATCAGCTTTAAAACATCCTTTTCTCTAGGGGTTAACTCTACTAAACCAGCAGGAATTTCCGGTTGGGAAATTGGTACAATAGGAGAAAATTGAGTTAAAAGTTTTTTGACAATACCCGGACCTAGTTGTGAATAACCTTTATCAACAGCGCGAATCGCTACCGCTAACTCTTCTGAGGGTGTATCTTTAAGTAAATAACCCATTGCTCCATTTTGTAAAGCCGCTTTCACATATTCATCATCATCAAAAGTAGTGAGAACTAAAACTTTAATTTTAGGAAAACGTTTTTGAATTTCTCTAGTTGTTGCTACTCCATCCATGATGGGCATTCTGATATCCATTAAAACTACATCCGGTTGCAGATCGCTGACTAAATCAATAGCCACTTCTCCATTTTCTGCTTCTCCGACAATTTCTAAATCTGCTTCTAATTCTAATAAGGCTTTTAACCCTTGACGAATTAAACTTTGGTCATCTACGAGTAGAACTTTAATCATGATTGTCTCCAGAATAAAGGAATTATAACCAGAATTTGACAACCAGCATTAGGAGTAGTGTTAATCTTAAACTCACCACCCAATGCTAAAGTGCGATCGCGCATACTTTGCAAACCAAAACCAGTAGTATTTTGCTGTAAATCAAAACCTCTACCATTATCCTGAACTACTAACCTTAAAAACTCTAATGTCGTTGTTAGTTCTAGTTTTACTTCTGAGGCTTTAGCATATTTAGAAATATTCGTCAATGATTCTTGAATGATTCGATAAATAGCCATGCTCATCTCAATAGGTAGGGAATAATCAAGAACTATTTGACTACTTAAAAAAATTCCATTAGTGCGTTGAAAATCTTCTGCAAGTGTTGTAATTGCTTGTTCTAAAGATTGCCCTTGTAGGGGATGAGAACGCATTGTAGAAACTGAATATCTAACATCTTGTAATGCTTTTGAACCTAATTCTTTAGCCTTGGTTAAAAAGGTGATTGCTCTGGGCATATCAGATTTAGATAATTTTAAAGCTGTTTCTAATTGCAAGTTTAACGCTGTGAGAGAATGCCCCAAAGAATCATGAATTTCTCTAGCGATCCGGTTACGTTCTTCTAAAGTAGCTTGATTTTCGATTTGTAGGGCATATTGACGCAGTTTTTCATTAGCGATCGCTAGTTTTTCTCGACTTTGCCTTTCTGAGATAATTGTATTCATTAATAATAACACAAACAGCAAACTCAAACCAAATAATAACGCCAAACTAAAAGTAAAAAATCTAAATCTTTCTTGGGCTAATGGTGGTAAAGGAGAAGGGGGTAAGCGATGTCTCAGAGTAAACAAAAATAAGATAAATGATAAAGCAGTCACCACTAACCGCCCTGGTAATTCAAAAATTAAGCAACTACGAGTCACTAAAACCAAATAAAGAAAGGGAAACATTCTCGCTGTTCTCCCTCCAAACAAGCCAGTAATTAAAATTAAAACTACTTCACTAACTGTATATAAAACTTTGATAATTTTATTTCCAGTCGGCAATTTTAAACCCATTAAACCAAACAAAGTCAAACTACAAATTGTCAATTCTGGAAATCTGGTGAAGCGTTGTAAAGGAGAGGGCATAATTGATATGAACATAGAAAGTCCCAATAATGCCCACTCTAAATATAGCAAAAAGGGAAAGGGATGATTATTAACTTGAATATGACGACGCATACAATTTGGCTCTAGATTAGACTGAAATGATCAATATTAGGTTCAATTGATCAGTAATTTTATAGACATACCTGAATTTCAGCTTAACAGCTAGTTACTTTTGTGAGGTTGGTATTATGACTAAAGTCATGGGTGTAAACGTGACTTTCTCCTCATGTAATCCTTAAGGATGAGTTCTTATGATGGTGACATCCAAACACAAGAAAACCATAGGTAATGATATGCAACTCAAAAAATTAGCCTTAATTGCTGGTGCTGTAGCTCTCACTTTAACTGCAACTCCCTTTACTGTCCAAGCCCAAACAACATCTTCTCGACCACTTTTAGCGCAACAAGCTGGTAAAAAAGGCCCTTGGCAAGAATTAGGACTTACAGACGCACAAAAACAACAAATAAAACAAATTAACCAGAACACCCGCGCTCAAATTGAGGCAGTTTTTACCCCAGAACAACGAGCAAAATTACAAGCCGCAAAGCAAGCAAGAGGGCAAGGGCAACGTCAACGTGGCAAAGAAGTTTGGCAGTCCCTGAATTTAACTGATGCACAAAAAGCCCAAATTCGTCAAATTAAAGAGTCGTCTCAAAAACAAATTACAGCAGTTTTGACACCTGAGCAGCAAGCAAAACTCCAACAATTGCGCCAAAATTGGCAACAACGTCGTCAACAACGCAACGCTCAATAATTACAACTACGACTAAGCCTGCTGTGAGCAGGCTAATTAGCAATCTATAGCAATCCGATTTGAGTTGTGAACTGACTCATAGAGAGAAGGGAACTCTTAACAGGTAATGTTCATATAATAATCCGATTTGAGTCATGAACTTACTGGTAGAGGCGGGGTATTGGGTATTGGGTATTGGGACTGTTCACATCTCATTTAGGATTACTATAAATGATTTAGGATTGCTATATTTTAGGTTTTAATTCCTATTCTTTAATTCTTCTGATGTTACTCGTATTGAGAAATTT
The DNA here is from genome assembly GCA_035298905.1 of Nostocaceae cyanobacterium. Classification (GTDB taxonomy): domain Bacteria; phylum Cyanobacteriota; class Cyanobacteriia; order Cyanobacteriales; family Nostocaceae; genus DATGXB01. The sequence continues at coordinate 6,310 of DATGXQ010000481.1, forward strand.
TTAAATTTACTAGGGCGTTGCTGAATTGGTGTATGATTTTGGATTGTAGAGACGTTCCTTGACGTTCAAACAAGGTTTTTAGATGTATGCAAAATTATTTTCATCCTTAAAATCAGCAACGCCGATTGTCAAGGGTGGTATTTGCATAGGTCAAAAATGGTGGGAAACTCAGTATAAACAAGTAATTGAGCGATTGTGATCCCAAGCCAAGGGCGATCGTCACCAGCCTTGACTCAGAACCGAAAAACCAATAGAAACCACGCAAAAAAGAAACAAAGACCAAAGGAGAAGAGGGAAAAGAATGGTAAGGATTCAGAATCCAGAATCCAGAATTCAGAATTAGAAAGAATTTGAGAATCAAGTTACATGATTTTCACCAAATATTACTAATTTCTATTCTTGGTGTGATAACTATTCTGACTACTGACTACTGACTCCTGAATTC
>DATGXQ010000482.1:0-2321 GCA_035298905.1 Nostocaceae cyanobacterium
AAGGTTTTTGCTAGGAGGGGTTTAAAAACCCTGCATTTTGGTCTGACGGATAGGGAAATTTACGCTTAACAAATATTTGAAACTGTTCCCTGTTAAGAGTTCCCTGTTCCCTGCCCTCACCAATAACTTATTCAGCAAGCCCCAATTAGTGAAAGTTGACTAATAGGAACTTAAAACCCAAAGTTAGCAGAGAAATCCAAAACATCAGAACCAAGTTTAAACAGTAGTGGTTGGGATGTCTGAATTATGATCAATTTTGGTATTTGTTCCTTCCTCTTCAAGTACGGCTAAGTCAAACCAAAATGTAGTACCGACACCAACTTCACTGACTAAATGCACTTTGCTATGATGTCTTTCCATGATGTTTCTAACAATTGATAGACCTAATCCTGTACCTTCTAAGGTATGGACTCGATTTTCTACACGGAAGAAGCGATCGAATATTGCTTGTTGATCTTCTGGTGCTATCCCAATTCCAGTATCGCTGATTTCAATTCTGACTTTAGCGGGTTGGGTATGGGAGTTAGGAGAGGAATCTAGTTTGTAAGCACGAATAGCAACTTTTCCACCTGCTGAGGTGAACTTGAGCGCATTACCAATTAAGTTACCAAAGACTTGTAGCAATAAGTCATAATTACCTACAACTAAAGGTAAATTTTGTGCTACTTCTGAAACTAATTCAATGCCTTTATCTTTGGCATTTAGTTGATAAGTGCGTAATGTTTGTTCAAGTGCTTGGGCTAAGTCTACACCATCAAAATTATAGGTGCGACCTGATTCTAGTTTTGATAAGTCTAAAACATCATTTACTAAACGGGTAAGTCTATCGGTTTCATGATTAACGGTTTGTAAAAATTCTTTTCGTTCTTCTGCACCCAAGTCCTCACCGTAATCGTGCAGAGTTTCGATATATGTTTTGATATTAAATAGGGGTGTGCGTAATTCGTGAGAAACGTTGCTGATAAATTGGCTTTTGGCTTCGTTTAGTTCTACTTCACGGGTGATATCTTGGACGGTAATGGCAATACCTTTGACACTTTCCCGTTGTAAGTCTAGAACTGTAGTTAAAAGAATGCGAATGGTGCGTTTGGTGGGTTGGTTGAGGGGAATACGAAACTCGGCACTTTCACATTCACCATTAGCCATTTCGTATAAAGTGTGGGTGATTTCCATTTGTACTGTTGAGGGGAGATGATGTAAGACATTGTTGCCTACTACATCAGTTCCTTCCCAACTAAAAATGCGTCTGGCTGTGGGGTTGACTAAAATCACCTGCATATTGTTATCAATCAACACCGCACCATCAGCAATGGTAGAAACTAAGGTTTCTAATTTGGCTTTTTCGGCTGTGAGTTCCTCAATATTTTGTTCTTCGTAACGCTCTAGGCGTTCTGCCATTTCATTAAAGCTAAAAATTAATTCTCCTAATTCTCCACCCAGGGGTAAATCAATGCGTTGTTTAAAGTTACCGGCAGCAATTTGTTTTACTCCTACCAATAATTCTTTGATGGGTTTAGTGATAGTTAAAGCATTAATTACTCCTGCTAAAATCACCATGACCCAAATCGTGATAAAAACAGCAATGGTAACATCACGGGTAAAATTGGTGGAGATAACTGCTGTAGGATTGGGATTGATGCCGATCGCTAATACGCCTAAGTATTTTTGATCAGCTATTAAGGGAACAAATACATCAGTGACTGCCCCATCTGGTGTGGTATGTTGTCTGACCATTGGCTGATCATCATCACCAGGATAATCTTCTGGCAGTTGTATCCGTCGCTTAATGGTAAGAGAGTTTTCTACTTCTGGTTCCCAAAAAGGTATACCAAAAAATATGTCCCCTGCTTCATCAGCATAGAGCATATAACGCACGCTTGAAGTGCTGCTGTAGAAGCGTTGAGAAAATTGAGCGACTTCCGTCAAATTGTGTTCTGCTACTAATGGGGCCACATTGGCAGCTAGTAGCAATCCTAAATCACGACCAAAGCGGGTGTCATTCAGCCGGGCATCTTGCTGAATGGTATTAACCGCCCAGAAAGTTAAACCGCTCATGATTAAGGAAACCACTAAAGTCGCAACAGCCAGAAGTTTAGTCTGGAGGGTGAACTCAGCCCACCAATTGGCCAATGTTTTGGACACACCAGAGGCAAAAGCCTCTCGAATTGTTGTTATAGGAGCCAGCATGTTGAATACGATTTGTTAGTAGTTCCTAGTTTTTACCCCAACAACTAAAAATTAACAGTTTATTTGGCAAATATGGTAGGGGAAGAGGGGAGATGCGGGGAGGGGAGAGGGGAGACACGGGGAGGGGAGAGGGG
>DATGXQ010000483.1:0-3190 GCA_035298905.1 Nostocaceae cyanobacterium
GGGGAAGGTAAACGCGAATAATCTCCGATTTTTTGTTGACTACATGATCAATAAAACCGGGGTCTTGGTGAGAAAATCCGTTATGGTCTTGTCGCCAAACGTGGGAAGTTAATAGATAATTGAGAGATGCGATCGGTCGTCGCCAAGAAATATGTCGAGTAGTTTTCAACCATTTGGCGTGTTGGTTGAACATGGAGTCAATAATATGGATAAATGCCTCATAGCAGGAGAAGAAACCATGACGACCAGTGAGGAGATAACCTTCTAACCAACCTTGACAGGTGGTTTCGCTGAGGATTTCCATGACTCGACCATCGGGGGAAAGGTGGTCATCTTCTGGTAAGGTTTCGGCTACCCAAACGCGGTTTGTGACTTCTAAAACTGGGTCAAGGCGGTTAGAGGCGGTTTCATCGGGTCCGAAAATACGAATGTTGCGGCTTTCTTGGTTGAGTTTGAGAATATCCCGTAAAAAGTAACCAGTGGCTTTAGTTGCTTCTGCGATCGCATTTCCTGGTTTACTTACTTCTACTGCATATTTGCGGAAATCTGGCATAATCAAATCCCGCAGCAAGATTCCGCCGTTGGCTTGGGGATTGTCTCCCATACGACGATAGCCTTTAGGTGCTAGTTCAGCCAGTTCCGGGATGAGTTTACCGCTTTCGTCAAACAGTTCTTCTGGTTTGTAACTCTTTAACCATTCTTCCAACAGTTTCAGGTGATCCAGGTTAGTGTTAACATTCCCAAACGGAACTTGATGCGATCGCCAATAATCTTCGGTCTTTTTCCCGTCTACCTCTTTTGGCCCCGTCCAACCTTTTGGCGTTCTCAAAATAATCATCGGCCATTGGGGACGTTGTTTAAACCCATGTACCCGCGCTTCCCTTTGGATACCTTGAATTTCCGCCGTGATTGTATCTAAAGTTGCCGCCATTTGCTGGTGTACTTGGGCTGGATCAGAACCTTCCACAAAGTAAGGTTTATAGCCATAGCCAACAAAGAGACTTTCTAACTCCTCATGACTTAACCGTGCTAACACAGTCGGATTAGCAATTTTATACCCGTTCAAGTGCAGAATCGGTAACACTGCCCCATCATGGACAGGGTTGAGAAATTTGTTAGAATGCCAGCTAGTAGCCAAAGCACCTGTTTCTGCTTCTCCATCCCCAACCACAGCCGCGACAATCAAATTAGGATTATCAAATGCTGCACCAAAGGCATGAACCAAAGCATAACCTAACTCTCCTCCTTCATGAATCGAACCAGGAGTTTCTGGTGCGACATGACTAGGAATCCCACCAGGGAAAGAGAACTGTTTAAACAGTTGTTTCATTCCCTCAACATTTTGGCCAATATTAGGATAATATTCGCTATAAGTTCCCTCTAAATAAGTATTAGCTACCAAACCCGGTCCACCATGACCAGGCCCAGCAATATAAATCATATCCAGATCATACTTTTTAATTATTCTGTTCAGATGAACATAAATAAAGTTTAGACCTGGTGTAGTTCCCCAATGTCCCAATAAACGGGGTTTAACATGTTCAATTTTCAAAGGTTCTCGTAACAGAGGATTATCGAGAAGATAGATTTGACCAACGGAAAGATAATTAGCCGCCCGCCAATAAGCATTAATTTTTTGTAATTCTGCTTCTGTTAACGGCTTGGTTTGTGGAGTGCTTGCTAAAGTCATATTAAACTCCAATTAAAAGGAATTTTCAACAATTTATTACACTTTATCAGTGTAGTTGTCTACAGCTTGAGGCGCATCTTACCTGTGACAAATTTTTCTTGTATTCAGAGGATAAATCAGCCAGTGGTAGGGTGCAACCTGTTTACTCGATGTCTCAAATAATGCCAGATAGTCACTTATTTTTCTCTGTCAGTTTAGCAGATATGGTATAAATTTATGTCATCTTTATACTTTTTTAATAAATTTCTCATTTGTTACCTAATTTAATAATTTCCTCATTTTTGAATTAGTTTCATTTTGAATGAAATATTTTTAAATTGTAGGGTCACGGCAACAATAATGATGTGGGTAATCAAGAAATTAACAAATGCCGTGACCACACCCCAGGAAAAATTCACCATTAAAATCTGTGGAAATTGTGTAGGGTCACGGCAACAGTAATGATGTGGGTAATCAAGAAATTAACAAATGCCGTAACTACACCCCATGAAAAATTCGCTATTAAAAATTAACGTGAAAATGGTCACGGCAAATATAATTATCGGTAGTGTGCAGAAATTTACGGATGCCGTGACCCTACTTTATTGGGATATTCAGATAATTTCACAGCTTTGAAAATTTTGTGTAAAATTACCCAATCTTTTCTGAAAACAAATAAATAATTTGAATTACTTTCCTAAATCCCAAATTACCAGGAGTTGAAAAAATGCAAATTATTAAACGCAATGTAGAATTAAGAGTAGATGATAGCTTAATGCGGGTTTATGTCGCATCTCCCAAACCAGCCGGAAAATACCCAGGAATATTATTTTACAGTGATATTTATCAGTTAGGAGGTGCAATCATTCGCTTAGTTAATTATTTAGCTGGATTTGGTTATGTAGTCGCAGCACCAGAAATTTTCCATCGTATTGAACCGGTGGGTTCTGTTATTGAACCGGATGATATTGGGAGAATGCGGGGTAATGATGATGCGCGACGCACATTAATTTCTGAATATGATGCAGACTGTCGCGCTGTAATTGATTTTCTGAAAAATGACAATACAGTTATTGCGGAAAAAATGGGGGTTTTGGGATTTTGTATTGGCGGACATTTAGCATTTCGGTCGGCTTTTGAAGAGGAAATCAAAGCTGCTGTATGTTGTTATCCTACGGGTATTCCTAGCGGGAAATTAGGTAAAGGTGTGGCTGATACTATTCAGCGAGTAGGGGAAATTAAAGGAGAAATGCTATTAGTTTTTGGGACTCAAGACCCCCATATTCCTGAAAATGACCGTCACACAATTATTAATAGTTTAAATCAGGCGAAAATTCCTTACCAAGTTTTCTCTTATGAAGCAGAACATACTTTTATGAGAGATGATGGTTATCGTTATGATTCTGCTGCGTCCACTGCTGCTTGGAGGGAAATTATTGATTTTTTAGATGGGATATTGAGATAGCGGAGACCAGAGGGCGCGGAGACCGCGCCCCTACGGGGGGTGTGTTATTTGCAACG
>DATGXQ010000484.1:0-14660 GCA_035298905.1 Nostocaceae cyanobacterium
AACTAGTTGCCTGGGCATCTTTCATACCGCATTTATGCAACGCCTGATTTTCTTGTGTTTGGAGAGGTTGTACTGTTTCTGGTACTACTCGTGCCTTGTTTTGCTCATTTTTCTCCCTGAGTCTATCAGTATTGAGTTTCATCTGTACACGGGGAGGTGGTGCTGGGGCGGGACGATTGGTAGTAAACATGGACACGTCTGGCCAGTTGCTATCAGATGCGATGATTTTTTCTAGTTCTGCTGCTGATATTGGCTCTTGTTGCTGTGTATTTGCCTCTGTTTGGGGTTGAGCAAAAAATTTAGGTGCGGCAAATCTATTGGTAGTTGGTGTATGAGATGATTGAGATGAATTGGGGTGATTGCGGTGTAGTCTGCTATACATTTATGCCCAGTTTTCTGGTATTCAGTAATTATTTAGTAACGTTTATTAATAACGCACTAAAAGAATTATGAGGTATTTACTAAGATTGAGATGTAATTTTTAGATAATTTTTATAAAGCTCATAGTGGTTTTAAACCAACTTTCCCAGAGTTGGAATTCACGGCTAATCAAATTTTTCCAGCTGGTAGTTACGCTAGAACTTATTATTTAATACGTCCAGCTAAGGTAGCAACTAGGGATAGTAATTGATCGGGTTCGATCGGTTTAGCAATATGTATTTGAAATCCTGCGGCTAGGGCTTCTGCATGGTCTGTAGATCCAGCATAGGCTGTGAGGGCGGCGGCGGGAATTTGTCCTCCTGCTTCGGGACTCAGTTCCCTCACTTGACGAATTAGAGCATAACCGTCTTCATCTGGTAAACCGATGTCAGATAGAAGTACATTGTACATGCCAGGATTAGCCCTAAGTATGGACAATGCTTCGTTTGTTGATTCAGCTTCTATCACTTCAGCATCGTAATCTTCCAGCACTATTTTGAATAACTGACGGATATCTGGCTCGTCATCTACAATTAGAACCCGTACACCTGCCAGTGAGGGAATGTTACCCGTTGGTAATTCCACCTCGTTAGCTGACTCTGGAGGGATAAGGACAGTATTCTCATCTTGGCGAGTGTGCAGAGGTAGCCAGACTATAAAAGTTGCTCCTTGACCTAAACCTTGGCTTTGTGCTTCAATTCTACCGCCATGCAGTTCTACCACATGACGCACAATGGAAAGTCCCAATCCCAAGCCAGGATTTGAGCGTGCTCTACCGCCATCAGCTTGACGGAAGCGTTCAAAAATATGGGGGAGAAAGTCAGCACTAATGCCTTTACCAGTGTCCTGAACTTGAATTTGAGCTTGAGAATCAGTGTAGTCTAGGGTGAGATCAATTCTTCCTCCTGCTGGGGTAAATTTAATGGAGTTAGTGAGTAAATTCCAAATTACTTGCTGTAGGCGATTTGGATCACCTGAGACACGTCTGGGTGTAGGATCTAGTTTGGTGTGAATTTGAATATTTTTTTCTTCTGCTGCTAGACGCACAACTTCGATCGCTGCTTCAATGACAGGAATCATTTCAATGGGATAGGTATCCAAACTCAGCCTACCTGCGCTAATGCGGGAAATGTCCAACAAATCTCCAATCAGCTGGTTTTGAGCCTTGGCACTGCGATCGATCGCTTCCAGTCCTTCATTAATTTTCCCTTCATCCAGTTTGTGCTGACGTAGCAACTGCGCCCACCCTAGCAAGGAGTTGAGGGGGTTTCGCAATTCGTGGGAGAGAATAGATAAGAAATCATCTTTAGCCCGGTTAGCTGCCTCAGCTGCCGCACGGGCTGATTGTTCTTGAGTCAGTAGTTGAGTGCGTTCTGCTTCCAATTGCTTCTGCTGGGTAATGTCCTCAATCACCAGGAGAATTAGGGGTGTATCTCCTATTTGTGGCATACTCCGGGCATTGAGACGCATAACTTTGTGACCGATTTGCTCGAAACTATGCTCAACTTCCAGGTTGTGAAATTCGCTATGTTGAGGGAGCATCTCTTCTAAGAGCGATCGCAACTGGGGAATATTCCACTGTCCATTACCAATTTCATAAATTAGATAGCCTTCTGTTGTTTCTGGTGCAACCTGAAATGTTTCATAGAAAAATTGATTGGCAGTAATTACCCGTAAGTTGATATCTAACACTACTAGAGATTGTCGCACTGTAGAGACAATTGCTTCGGCATAATCCCGGGATGCCCTCAACTGCTCAGAACTGCGTTTAAGAGCATCAATATCCACCAGCAAAACCACAGCCCCATCAATTTTGTGATCGATCGTCCGATAGGGACGGATTCGCAAATCATACCAATGACCTTCTTGGTCTTGGACTTCCTGAGATGTATAATTGAGATTATTAATCACCTCTAAAATTTGTGTTTCTAAGTCGGAGATATTCAGGTTGTGGTTGATATCACTCAATGGCCGTCCCACATCTGTAGGAATCAAGTTAAAGATTTTCCCGGCTGTGGGAGTAAAGCGGCGAATCTGTAAATCTCCTGCCAACATCAAAATGGGAATATTAATACTACTGAGGAGATTTTGCAAATCATTACTAACCTGAGTTGATTCTAGATTCCGGCGTTGTAGTTCATCATTAATTGTATTTAGTTCTTCATTGGTAGCTTGAATTTCTTCCTTTGCCGTTTCTAGTTCCTCATTTGTACTTTGTAACTCTTCATTGCTAGAGAGAATTTCTTCATTAGCAGCTCTCAAATCTTGGTTGGTAGCTTGTTGTTCCTCAATAATTGATTGAAGATATTCCCTAGTGGTTGACAATTCCTGCTTGAGTCGGGAAATTTCCTGTTCATTACTGTTTTTTTGTTCTGGATCGGATGGGAAAGTAAAATTACCTGAATCAGAAGTTGCTAAAAAAGGTATATCAGCAAATAAAACTAAAAAATAAGGTTCTCTTGTCCCCTGAGATATAAAAGGAACGACATCAATCTTCACCTGTCTAACTTGCCCCTGTTCATGGATTTTTATCCCTTCCTTTCTTACTGCTCTTTCACTCTTTTTCGCTTGGTGGATAGCAGTGCGTAACTCTAGGCGCAATTCTTCTTGAGCCATTTTAAGCAGGTTAAAACTAGGTCTACCCGGTGCGGGTTGTAAATAGCGACTAGTCTGCCCCCGGAATTGCAAAATTTCCAGGTCACTATTAATTACCACCCCCACTGGGGCAAATTGGCTCAACACAATCCGGTCAGCTTCTTTCTGGGTTTCCAATTCATTCCATGTATCCTCACTGATTGGGCGTTGAGGCGGTGCTGTTTCTAAGGGCTGTTTACTGGCTATTAAATCAATACCTAATCGAGACGGGGCGATTTTTTTGGCATAAATCTTGTACTTTTTGTCTACCAATGAAAATAATTCGGAAAACTCCCCCACCGTCTCGGAAGTTCCTAACATTAAAAAGCCAGTTGACTTCAAACCATAGTGGAAAATGGGGATCAGTTTCTTCTGTACACTAGATGCTAAATAAATTAATACATTGCGACAAGTAATTAGATCCAATCTAGAAAATGGTGGATCACTGATCAAGTTTTGTCTAGCAAAGACACAGGATTCCCGCACCAGTTTACTAATTTGGTAGCCCTCATCTACCTGAACAAAAAAACGTTGTAGTCTTTCTGGGGAGATATTACCGATCTGGTTATGTTTGTAAATGCCGATTCTGGCTTTCTCTATGGCCACCTCATTAATGTCTGTAGCAAAAATCTGGATCGGAATATTGATTCTCTGCTCTGCTAGAAACTCCAACAGGCAAATAATAATAGAATATGCTTCTTCACCAGTTGAACACCCTGCTACCCAAATCCGAATTGGTGAATCTGGTGTTCTATCCTGAGTAATTATCGGAAATACTTTTGTTTTTAAAGCTTCAAAAGCTTCAGTATCGCGGAAAAAATCCGTGACAGTGATTAGTACATCCTGATATAGTGCTGTAACTTCAGCTGTGTTACTTTGGAGATACCGCACGTAATCCTCTAGCTTTTCCATCCTGTACAAAATCATCCGTCTTTGGATGCGCCGCTTCAGGGTATTCTGTTTGTAATTGTTAAAGTCAACACCTGTGGCAGCCCGGAGCAGATGAAAGATAGTGGAGAGATTGTCTGTGCCTTCTGGTATGGCTTCATTCAGTTTTACTGGTACTGGGTGGTTGACGTAGGGATGATGGCTAAGGTTTGCCAACTCTTGAGCAATTTGTTGGGGAGTCAAGATAAAGTCTACATAACCAGAAGCAACAGCAGTATTAGGCATACTAGAGACTTTTGCTGATTCCTCGCACTGGGCAAAGGTGATACCGCCAGCTGCCTTAATTGATTCTAAGCCCCTTGTACCATCTCCATCACCTCCTGATAGTACAACACCGATCGCTTTGCTGCCTCGATCATCTGCCAAGGAAAAAAAGAAACTATCCACAGTCATAGATAGGCCGTGTGTCTTTTCCCGTGGCTTGAGTTTCAGCATTCCTTGAGTAATGGTCATTGTGGCATCAGCAGGAATCACATAAATATGATTAGGTTGTACAGACATCCCATCCTGGGCTTCAGTTACGGGCATTTGGGTTGTCCGAGAAAGAATGTCAGTCAACATACTTTTTTGACGGGGATTCATGTGCTGAATCACTACAAATCCCATCCCCGTATCTGTTGGTAAATGGTTCAAAAGTTCTGTGAATGCCTCCAATCCACCCGCAGAAGCTCCTATACCAACAATCGGAAATAAGTCATTGCGATCTTCTTCGGATGCTTTAGCTACTGAAAAATTGGTTGGGGATTGTTCAGGAGACGACCCGGTACTCATTGATATGCAGCCGACTAGAAATCGGGATGTTAGGTGTTTGGCGATTGAATTTTCATTTTGCTAGTTCCACTTTAACCAAATATGAGTTTTCTGGTATGAAAACTGGCCATATCCTACAAAAAACTCTCAATAAAGGGTAATATCTATCTTGAGCTAGATTACATGATCAAATTTACTATGTAATGTTCATAGGTTGACTTTGTGCCTGAAAAGCTATATGAGAGTAAATTAACAAATTATCAGATTTGCTGCTTATATTAATCACAAGTGTTGAGCAAGTTTAGTATTCATAACTAACTTGATACTCGATCATTTCATTAATGCCACCTACTTGTTGATCAATATCACTTTGGCTAATGTAGATATCTTGTTGTTTCTCCACCACAGCTTCTAACTTCTCAAAATGTAGACGTATTTCTTTACTGACTGGGTTGAAAACTGTTTCTAAGTATTTCAATCGCCAGATTACTCTAAAATCATTGAGGTCAGTAAACTCATAGATTTTTCCTGGCTGAAAATTTAACTCCATCATAACTATCCTGACACAGCTGAAATGATTATTATTTTAGACTGACAAATATTATTGAACACCTACCTGTATACTGAATTGCAGTACAGAAAAATATGACTGCATAGAGACATTAAGAATTATGAAGCAAGATGAGAATCAAGTTTCGGGACTGCAATTAGATAGAATTGTGTTTTATGGCCGGACTTTGTCCGAATATGTACAATTTTTTGATTTGAATTTGGCGGAATGGCAAAATAGGAAAATTTTAGATTGTCCATCGGGGGCGGCTTCTTTTGTGGCGGAAGCGTGTAAAATGGGCATTGATGCTGTAGCGGGTGATTTATTATTTAATTTAGATGCTAATACCTTAATTTCTAAAGGTAAAACGGATGTGGAACATGTGATCGATCGCCTCGCATCTGTGGCACATTTATATAATTGGGAATATTACGGTGATGTCGAGGGACTAAAAACCAAAAGACAAACCGCACTACAACATTTTACCCAAGATTATCTGATCGGTAGGGAAGTGGGGCGATACATTCCCGCACAGTTACCACATTTACCTTTTGCTGACCAAAGTTTTGATTTGGTTTTAAGTGGACATTTTTTATTTACTTATGGACAAAATTTAGATTATGATTTTCACTTACAAACTGTTTTAGAATTTTATCGCGTTTGTTCCCAACAAGTGCGAATCTATCCCATTCAAGGAATTAATTCTCAATTATCACCCTATGTTCCTCAGTTAATCAGTGACCTCAAACATACAGGTATTAATGTAGAAGTTGTCACAGTCCCTTGGAAATTTCAGAAAGGTAGTAATCAAATGTTACGCCTGAACCGTCAAAAATAACTATAACAAAGTCGAAAAACCTGGTAAAATAAAACACAGATAATTTTTTAATTTTTAATTTTTAATTTTTAATTGTTATGGGCTTTCGCAACTTGTGGCAGCCGAGAAAGGGTTTAGCGATCGCCGAGGCTTGTATGATTGGTATTGTGGCCGCTTTGTCTGCGGTCGCACTAAAGGAAGGGTCGGGATGGTTGGGGACTTGGCGAATACATAGTACATATATTTTACCTGCATGGATAGCACTCCCAGCCGTAGGGATGGGTTTGGGATATTTAGCAGGGTATCTAGTGCAAAGATTAGCGCCAGAAGCCGCAGGTAGCGGTATTCCTCAAGTTAAAGCCACCTTAGCCAATGTGCCAATTAATTTATCTTGGCGAGTGGCCATAATTAAGTTAGTTAGTGCTATTATCATTTTAGGCTGTGGTTTAACTTTGGGCAGACAAGGGCCGACTGTGCATGTCGGCGCTGGGTTAGCAGCAGGAATGAGTCGCTTAGTTCCCACTTCTCCAGATCATCGCCGACAAATGATTGCAGCTGGTGCTGGTGCTGGGTTAGCGGCTGCTTTTAATGCCCCCATTGCCGGAGTTTTGTTTATTGTGGAAGAATTATTACAAGACTTATCCGGGCTAACTTTGGGTACAGCAATTATTGCGGCATTTATTGGTGGTGTGATTTCTCGGTTGTTGGGTGGTAGGACGCTGCAATTAGACTTAGAGTTAATGCAGTATCACAGCAGTTTTTCTTTACCAGAAATTCCCATATTTTTAGTTTTAGGGATTTTGGCTGGGTTGTTGGGGGCTTTATTTAATCGGGGACTGATTTATAGTATTAAGCTTTACCGGAGTTTACATATTAGTTTACCCCTAAGAGTCGCTTTGGCTGGCTTGATATCGGGTTTAGTTGTGGCTTTACTTCCCGAATATTTCCGCAACTATGCGGGGTTAAGGGAGTATATGATTACAACTGATAACAATATTTCCTTAGCGGCGATCGCTTTTGTGTCCCAATTTATTTTAACCTTAATTGCCTTTGGTTCTGGCGCACCAGGAGGATTATTTGCACCCAGTTTAATTTTAGGTTCTTGTTTGGGTCATTTAGTTGGGACTTGTGGGTCACATATTTTAGGTTTAGGTTCTCCTACTACCTACGCTTTAGCCGGGATGGGAGGATTTTTTAGCGCGGTATCGAAAGTTCCCATTACTGCGATAGTCATTGTGTTTGAAATGACTACGGATTTTAATTTGGTTTTACCCTTAATGATTGTTTCCGTCACCTCTTATTTGGTAGCGGAAAAGGTAGTTCCCGGTTCCCTCTACGACAAGCTTTTACAATTAAATGGCATAATTATCAACAAAGATACCCCAATTGAGGGGATATTAACCAAATTAACAGCGAAAGATGTGATGCAGCAACGGGTGGAAACCCTGGATGCGGAAATGACTGTAGAAGAAGTCATCCAGGCGTTTTCTCGTTCCCATCATCGGGGTTTTCCAGTCGTAGAAGAAAATAAATTAGTCGGGATAGTCACCCAAACGGACTTACAAAAAGTGCGCGATCGCCAATTTGCTAATTCTACACCCTTGCGGGAAATCATGACACCACAACCCCTGACGGTGACACCTTTACATACCTTAAGCAATGTACTTTATTTATTAGACCGCTATCAAATCAGCCGTTTACCAGTAGTAGAAGGAAAAAAGTTAATAGGGATTATTACCCGTGCTGATATTATTCGCGCTGAAGCCGATTATCTCAACTGTAAAAATTATAGTTTAGGTCCGACACCAGAACCATCTTATGTAGTTTACCAAACGCGATCGCCAAATATTGGCAGAGGGAGAATATTAGTTACTGTAGCCAACCCAGAAACCGCAGACACCTTATTACAAATGGCCGCAGCCATTGCCCGCGATCGCCATTATGAAATAGAATGTGTACAAGTGATATTAGTATCTCGCCATAGTTCACCATCTGAGACCCAAGTCAGAACTGCTAAAAGCCGACGTTTACTCAGACAAGCGGAAACCTTGGCGAGAAAATGGCAAATTCCTCTACATACCCAAATTCGTGTTGCTCATGATGTAGCCCAAGCAATTTTGGAAACTATTAATGAACAACACATTGATTTAATTCTCATGGGTTGGAAGGGTAATACTTCCACCCCTGGAAGGATTTTTGGTAATGTAGTTGATACAGTAATCCGCCAAGCGGCTTGTGATGTGGTATTAGTAAAATTAGGAAATCATCTCCCAGGAAAACTGACTCCCCATTTTCCTATTTCCCCTGTACTTAGCACTCAACACTTACCACTCAATCAGTCTTTACAGATTCCCACTCAGCACTCTTTTAATCGTTGGTTAGTTCCTATGGCTGGGGGGCCAAATGCCAGAATCGCAATTAAATTATTACCTGCTTTGGTAACATTGGGAGAAGATCCAGAAATTCGTCTAACCCAAGTATTTAAACCTTCAGAAATCAAACCAGACTTGAGCGTTTTAGAACAATCAATTCGCCAGCTAATGCGTCATCGTAACTTACATAGTACAGTAGTAGCCAAGCCTGTACAAGCTGATTCTGTTTCCGAAGGTGTAATCAATTTGGTCAAGACAGATGGTTATGATGTGGTAGTTTTGGGTGCTTCCCGTGAAGGGTTATTACAACAAGCTATTCAAGGTAACATTCCCGAAGCGATCGCCTCTTCAGTGGAGAGTACAGTCATATTAGTAAGAGGAGCGATGGATTAGGGAATTAAAAATTAAAAATTAAAAATTAAAAATTAGGGAAGAAAAGGTATGCTGAATTTAATTAAACAGGGATTTAACAAAAATAATCTCGGAAATTATCAAGAACAAAGGAGAAAGGAATTAAAAATTAAAAATTAAAAATTAAAAAAAATATGGAAAATTTTTAAATCAAGTAAAAACCAGTATTTTTCTTAAAACAATCCTCAATCATTTATCAACACCAACCGTTAAGATTTACCTGTTCCCTGTTCCCTGTTCCCTGTTCCCTGTTCCCTCTTCTATAATAATGAAATTATTAAAAATCAAATTTTTCCCAAATATCGGTTTGTGGTTACTACTCGCTGCTGTATTTTTATGGACAATCAACTTAGGAGGAGTAGCACTCAGAGATTGGGATGAAGGATATTATGCATTAGTAGCGCGTCAAATGTATCGGACTGGAAATTTTCTCTATCCTTTACTCCATGACAAACCTTTTGATAAACCACCTTTGGGTGAATGGTTGATTGCAGCTAGTTATTATTTATTTGGAGTTAGTGAATTTTCTACCCGCTTACCTCTGGCTTTCTTTAGCGCTTGGGGAGTTCCCCTAATTTACTGGATAGGAAGAGAAATATTTACAAATCCCATTACCAATAAAATAGCCGCTATCTTTTCCGCTTTAGTTTATTTAACTCTCCTGCCAGTAGTCAGACATGGTAGATTAGCCATGCATGACGGAATCACAGTAACTTTATTTTTACTACTTTTACTCAGTTTACTGAAAATTCAACAAAATAAACTTTGGGCATTAGTTCCCGGCTTGGCTTTTGGGTTATTAATTTTAGCTAGGGGAGAAATGGCTTTGGTTTTGGGAGCGATCGCTATTTTATATCTTTTCCTTGACCAAAGATTATCTCTGCTCAAAATTCCTGACCTCTGGTTAGGTTTAATTATAACTAATATACCTATTATCGCTTGGTACGTAATTCAAGGACAACAATACGGGGGAGAATTTTGGCAAGGTCGTTTATTTGGACCCCTACTGACTAGAATAGTCCAACCTTTTCACAATCATGACGGCCCCCCTTGGTACTACATTTTAGAACTTATTAAATATAGTTTTCCTTGGTTAATTTTCCTCCCTCAAAGCTTGATTTTGACCTGGCAAAACCGCCGTAGTAGTTGGGGAAAATTAATCTTAGCAGGGCTAATAGTTTATGGGCTAATTATTTCCATCATGCGGACTAAATTACCTTGGTATATCATGCCTATTTACCCCTTTATAGCTTTATCAATTGGGGTGAAACTTGCTGATATATGGTCAAATCGTCAAGCTTATCCTCAAATTTGGCAATGGCTATTAAGTTTGCCTATATTAGTTGGTCTAGGTGGTTGCGTTTATTTTACCTTAACTAATCAAATCTCGCTCATTCCTCTAGCAATTTCCTTGATTTTAGTCTTTGCTGGGGTGGTATGGTTAATAAATCAACAACAACCAAAATTTATTTTAACTTTGTTTATTGGTGTCTATATAGTTTTGACAATATTTGTAAATTCGCCTGTTTGGGTGTGGGAACTAAACGAAAACTTTAAAGTGAAGCCAGTCGCTGATTTAATTAAAAACCATACTCCTGTAGATACGATTATTTATACCTCTTTTTCCTATAGTCGTCCTAGTTTAGATTTCTATAGCGATCGCCAAATTAAAAGTGCGGCTATTGACGAACTAAAAGCCCGATGGTTACAGCAATCCTACTTACTTTTAGACTCAGCATCTTTTCAATCTCTTCAACTTTCTCATAGCAAATCTTTAGGTAGTGCCGAAGACTTTACATTAATTGTTCCCGCTCATAAAAATTGACAGCTAACAACTGTCTATCTTGTAGAGAATACGGTACTTTAGTTATAAAAAAAATGAATAATTTCCAGTTGCTAAAACATTAAATGAAAATGAATATTGCTAATTTAGGTATATTCGCGTTTATCCTGAGTCTTGAATCTGGGAGTGAGATTCAGTAGGATAAAGCAGTAACAAAGATAAATCAGGTTAAAAACCGTCATTACTCTAGTATAAGTACGTTAAATTGCCTAATTGAGAAATTTAGCCAAATTTGTCATTATTACTGATGAAAAGACGGACATTACATTAGAAGCTAAAGAAAGATAATCTACTGTCATAAAAAAAATGTCATTTGAATTTTTACTAGCTATCAATGGTTCAGCACAACTGTGGTCAGCTGATGGTAAATTTCTCGGTGTATTATCCACCGATAGATTTGACCCCTATTCCATCAGCAACCCACGAGGAAATTATGGTAGTGTTAGCGGTGAATATAGCATCCGCAACTCTGAAGGCTGCTATGGAAATGTTGATGGAATTTATAGCGCCTATAACCCTGAAGGTCTTAATCCACCCATAGTCTTTTATCAAGAACAACCTGTTTTAGTTGTTTCCAAAAATACTAATCTACAAAATCAAGTTAATGGTTTAGCAGTGATTGATCCAGATTTACTGCTAGAACTATACATAGATATAGCTCATGCTATGTCGGGGTTTAATACTGCTGCTAATGTTTTGATTAATAGATAGTTTTGGCACTCAAAATTAATGGGTAATCAGAAAACATCATTTTGGGGTAAACGCCAGTTCCTCAAGATGCTCTTTAGTATCCCTCGTGCTAAAGTTCAGTTACAGCATATTTCCAGTACATGAGGTGCAAATTGAAAATCGAAACTCAGACACCAAGCGACTTTTACTTCTGACTCCTGACTCCTGACTCCTGAATTCTGCTGTAAAATCTTCCCAAATTAATTAATAGCTTTTGTTTAACCACCAGAAATCTCAGCTAAATTATTCAAAATTTATCTATTTATCCCTAATATTTTTTTGATTTTAGTTGACATTTTTTGAGCTATTTGTAATAATAACTATAGACCCTTCTGCCCATAACTATATCCAAAACTCGCTTATATACGTTAAAGATACTTGAAAGCATCGATATTGCGTTACCTTTTTCAGCATAGCTTGACATTTGTTACATTTCTTAACACTTCAGAAAACCTTTTTTCTATTCTCCAAGCTGCAATACACAGCCATATTTCTCTTAAATCTTCTTCAGCCTTAGCAGTACACAGGAAATCCCCCATATCGCTCACATTTCAGGGATTTTATTCAACCGACAACGTGCTGCTAATTTTATTTCTTCAATATCAGCAAATTTTCCTGGTCTGCTTTCTATACCTTCTTGACACAAACGACGTTGGCTATAGAAAATACCTCTGCTTACTCTAAAGTAGCAATCTTTCCTACTAGAGTCAATTACCAACCCGCCAAATTTTGATGGTATTGTCTTCAGCACCGCTAATTAGGAAAGTGTTATCAGCACTAAAAGCGAGGGAAGTAATAGTTTGAGTATGTCCGGTGAGGGTGGCTATTTCTGCACCTGTATCCACATTCCATAATGTTATTAGTCGTTCTCGTCCTCCAGCGAGGATTTTTCCATCGGGACTAAAAGCGATGGTTGTGACATTATGGTCTGCTGTAGTTAAAGTACGGACTTTTTCACCTGTGGAGACTTGCCAAATTTTCATTTGGCGATCGCGGCTGGCTGTTGCTAAAATCTTCCCATCAGGACTAAAAGCCACAGATGTCACTGTTTGGGAATTAGGTTCCAGGGTTTTGGGTGATGCGGTTTTAGAGATATTCCATAATTTAATCGTCTTGTCAAAACTTCCACTGGCTACAGTTCCCCCATCGGGACTAACAGCAACAGAACGCACCCAATAAGTATGTCCAACTAAATTGCGAATTAATTTCCCAGTTGCTAAATTCCAAACTTTAATAGTCTTATCATCACTGCCACTAATTAAAGTTTGTCCATCTCTACTAACTGCTAAAGCGTGGACTGAATCAGTATGTCCGCTCAGAGTAAGGATTAATTTCCCAGTTGCTAAATTCCAAACTTTAATAGTCTTGTCATCACTGCCACTAATTAAAGTTTGTCCATCGGGACTTAAGACAATAACATTTACCCTTTGGGAATGTCCTGTGAGTTCAGCGACTTCTTCACCTGTAATTAGATTCCACAATCTTATCACGCGATCGCCACTACTAGCAATCATCTTACCATCGGGAGTAATCACCACAGATAAAACCCGGTCTTCGTGTCCAGACAGAGTTTTTACTAAAGTAATATTTTTGCCAATTTTCTGGGGACTGCGATAGACATCTGTCTCACTATTAGTAGGTTGTGGTTGACTTAAACTGGAAGTTAAACCAGCTTGTAAACGACGGAAATGCCGATAACCCGCTTCTCCTAATCCTATAAATGCCAACATAGCAACTATAATCAATAAATTTCGCCAAAAAATATATTTTTTGAGAGAAGCAAATGGGTAATTATTTGCTGCTGGTCTAGGTAAATTAGGTGCTGGTGGTAAAAGATGATTATATTTTTTAGTTAAATCTTTAATTACTTCCTCTGCTGATTGATAACGCTGCTGCATATCCTTTTGCAATAACCTATCCATCACTGCTGCTAAATCAGTATCTAACGGATAGCGTAAATAATTCTGCCACTGGTTTACCCAACCAAAGCCATGTTCCATCCATAATTGAAACGGAGAAATACCTGTTAATAAATGAAAACAGGTCGCACCTAAACTAAATAAATCGCTAGAAGGATAAGCTTTTCCATCTCTAATTTGTTCAATGGGTGAATAACCATGAGAACCAATAGAAGTCCCTACTTTTTTCCGTCCTTTGGGAGTTAATAACTTAGAAGAACCAAAATCAATTAAAGTTAGTCTTCCATCAACTTGACGACGAATAATATTTTCTGGCTTAATATCGCGGTGAATTACTCCCTGTTCATGAATAAATTTTAATATCGGTAATAAGTCCAGCAAAATTGCCTGAATATCCCAATCTTTATATACTTTTCTAATCTGTAATTCTTTTAACAAATTATGACCATCAATAAACTGTTGCACCAAAAACCAACAATCATCCTGCTCAAAGTAAGCAATTAAAGTAGGAATTTGCGGGTGTTCTCCTAATTCTTGCAGACGCTTTGCTTCATCTGCAAACAACTCCATTGCTTTCTTTTGTGACCAAGTACCTTGAAATTTTGGTGCTAATTGTTTAACAACACAAAGTTCATTTAATTTATCCACATCTTCGGCTAAATAAGTTCTACCAAAACCACCTTCATCAGAAAGCACTCGCATCACCCGAAAGCGATTTCTTAATAGTGACACCAAGGGGGTGTTACAAGTTTGACAGAACTCTCTACCATCAGGATTTCGTGGATTTGGACAATCGGGATTTAAGCAGCAAATCATGGTCTAACAGATACGACTGCATGACAATTTATGCTAAGTTTGTCCCGCACTTTCCCAGAAAATTTTGACTCTCGCATAAATTAATATGGTAGATAAACCTGGCTAGGGATTGGGGAATTACTTCTTTAGACATTTGTAAATAATCATCAGTTTTCCTGAATTTAGGAAAACGAGGAGAGTCATAAAATTAATTATTCTCCCGATTATATACTAATCCAGGTGAAAATGTTGGCTAACTAATGCTATGAAAATTTGCTGTATATTTTAGCAACAAGTCAAAAAAAATTTAGTCAAAATGACTTTTTTTGATCAAAATTGCAGGAAATTAGCCTTTCCTGAAAGCTACAGTATAATTTTCCTGACTTCTAACTCCTGACTCCTGACTCCTGACTCCTGACTCCTGACTCCTGACTCCTGACTCCTGACTCCTGACTCCTGACTCCTGACTCCT
>DATGXQ010000485.1:0-5432 GCA_035298905.1 Nostocaceae cyanobacterium
GGTTTTAGCTGGATAGTGCGGTGTTCCACTTCACTCGCATTTTCGTATTGGCAAAATTCCAAATTGTTGAATTATTGGTAAGTCGCCAATATCTATGGATGACTTCAGACTTGGATGTGGAGGAAGCCTTGCTGCAACTTCGCAGACAAGAGATTGAAATTGATAAATCCGAATTGATGGATTTGCTGCTGGGCGCGTGGGTGAAATGGCAAAAACACGGCAATATGAAAATCCATATTTTCGTGTTTTTGCCAAGGCGAAAATCTTAAATCAGGCTCTTGCCAGTGGAGCCACTAAACAAGTCATGCAAAGGACAGTTAATGAGAACTCAGTCACTCAAACAAGGGCGTC
The DNA here is from genome assembly GCA_035298905.1 of Nostocaceae cyanobacterium. Classification (GTDB taxonomy): domain Bacteria; phylum Cyanobacteriota; class Cyanobacteriia; order Cyanobacteriales; family Nostocaceae; genus DATGXB01. The sequence continues at coordinate 352 of DATGXQ010000485.1, forward strand.
CCTACCCTCCGAAGTGTGAGTGGTTGATAGCATACTGTTCAGCCAAGGCTTCTAATTCATTGAGATTCAGGTTTCGTAAACTTTCAACCTGTTTTTTGAACTGAGGCAAAAACTCCTGAAATTGAGGGCAGTCCTGGCATCTAAGATTTGTGCCAGGAATTGAGCAGTTACACTCAAAAATTGGCCTTTCTATAAAGTGCCGTTTACAATTGTTACAAAGATAGAAGCGTTTCCCGTTTGCCCAACCATGCTTGACAACTCGCCCCGACTTACATTGTGGGCATTCAAGGCGAGGTGGTCGAGGCTGCCAATCTTTCAAAAGTTGCTGCATGGCAATCTCCGAACGCAGCTTATTCAGATAAAAAGTTTCTTTGAGATTCATAAATCTTACCTAGACTCGCAATTTAGACATTAAGAATGACTGATTCAACACCACCGTTCCGAATCGTGATTCGTCGCACTAACTTGTGATAAATCGGAACTTTTTCATCATTTGAAAGACTGTACCAAATAGCCAAATTATTCCCAGCGACAATGAGTTCCTCAGATGTTTTATTAGCCAGAGAATCAGAAGAAAAAGGATTCAATTCTTCAGTAATTAGCTGACGAGTCTTCGCCTTAAGATTTTCCAAATCCGGGTCAAAATCTGGGATTTTTTCCAATGCAGCTAACCGTTCTTCTAACTTCTGCAACTTCTCTGATTTTTCGGGAATTACAGGCTGTTGTTGGTCTGACCCTTGAGCAATAGCCGCTGACCTCTGAACAAGAGCTTGAATTAGGGCAGCCTCAATCTTCTCCCTTCTCGTAGACTTTAAATTTCCGCATCCCATTCCAGCGTATCTACAAGCGAAGTAGTAATGATGCTCACCTTTTCTACGACATTTGGCACTCTTAGGAATACACTTGTGGCCGCAATCCGGACAAAAAACTAACCCTTTTTGATAGCTAAACTCTCGATAGGTACCTGGTTGATTTGGATCGCTATTAAAACAGCGATATCCAAGCTTGGTGCTAAATTTGAGAATTTGCTCAATTTCTAAAGCTTGTTCATCAGTAAGAAGGCAATGTTCAGGATGAGTGTTTCTCTCAATCTGCCAGTTTTTCGGCTCGTTTGGTTTTCTTTTACCTTTAGCATTAGTTACTCGTTTGTGGTATACAGTGTGGCCGCATAAAACTGGGTTAGTTAACCAGCGCTTAAAGCCAGTAGGTGTCCAATGGAGGATGCCATCAGCACCATTTTTCTTGGCTTTTGTCTTCATAATTCCATATTTACGGAAGATGGCTTTAACTGTTCGGCTAAGCCCTTGCTCCTGAAAAAAAAAGTTAATACAGTCAAGAGCAATTTGCTTAGTTGTTAAACCAGGAAGTTTTTCTAGAGATTGTTCATCATACAGTTCCTGGTAATTGTCTGGTCGCTCTTCAATCAGACAAAGAAAACGTCGATTTTCCAGTTGGTACTTTCCGTTAACTACTTGATAAGGCCAAGGATAAGACTCACAAGCAAGTTTTTGATTACGGCGGTGTTGTTTGCCGTGTTTTACTCGCTCGGAAAGCATATCAACTTCCCATTCAGCTAAAGCACCTAAAACATTGACTAATAACTTTCCTTGAGAAGTATTTAAGTCAATTTGTTGGTCAAGGACTCGGAGGTTAACACCCGATTCTTTATAAATATCAACACATTCTCGTAGTTTGACAAGTGACCGAGCTTTGCGGTCAAGTCTGGTAATAATTACTTCGTCAACTTGCTGATTATTAACTAAATTCATTAGCTGTTTCAAAGCACGTCGATCGTTTTTTCGGCCAGATTCAACATCAACAAATAATTCCTGCGCTCCAGCTGCAATTAGCCTAGCCTTTTGTTGTTCTAAAGCTTGAGAATCGACGGCTTGTTCGCGAGTTGAAACTCTGGCATAGCCAACTATTCTTTTCATTTTTTAGCCTCTCTGGTATTGTCCGCACTCCTACTATATTTTGCCCTATTTTTGTGCATATCCCGTTGGGAACGGCTCTGCACAAACTTGGCTAATTCAAGCAGTAATTTATTGATTTCTCCCGGTGAGATTTTCATAAAACAACATCTTTGCTTGTTAGAAAATTAGATAAAATGCCTGTTCTTCTGGTGAGGAATTTAGCCAAAATAAATCCCTATCTGTAGGTTCAATTGAGAACTTACAGTCAAGCTAATAAAGACTTAGGCATAGTTAGAGCGCAACAAAATTGGCTCTGATATTTAGATACCAGAACCAAATAGGATGAGTATTTTTGTGCGAAGTCGGTTAAGAAATGTTAAGACCACTTCCAGTAAATATAGCCGTCTTCAGTTGTAACTGGCTCAATGAGAGCTTTTCGGCTAGTCCTTTCTGTTTGATAAGGAATACTGTTTTTCCAATAGATAGTGGAGTCAATCAGTCGCACAAGCGCCCTATGAGTTTTTATAAAAGTTTGCCAAAGCTTATCAAACTCTCTGCTGCGGCTTTTTTGATGCTCTAGTGCGATGAGTGGGTAGCCTTCCCAACCCATATCCATCAAGGCTTGGCGGTATTCTGCTTGAACTTTCTCATTTTCATGTAATCCGCCCAAAAATTGTAGCCATCTACGATAGTATAGCCGACGAGTTTTTTTATCTGGTAGTGGGGGAGCCAGACCAAATATGGGGTCTTGTAAATCCCTTTCAAACCTTTTCCGCAAAATGTAAATAAAGAGTTCTTGGAAATCTAGGAAGGGAAAGTTGATACCTTGAGTCTCTGCCCAAGAACGGATAACAGATTCTCCTACTTTGAGTAAATCATAAAAAGATTTTTCTGCATCTGTCTCAATCAGGAGATTTTGGAGTGCCAGGGATGGTAACATCTGGTGGACGGAACCACCGCTTTTTGTTGGATCTTCAATTAAATTAAATATCTTGTTAGGAAGCAATATAGACTTAGCTTGGTAATATAATTGAACACATCGCATCCATTGCCCTTGCGCTTCGGTTTCGGGAGCCAAATCAAATTTGGCAATATTCATGATGGCATGACTAAGTTTACAAAAGTCGGCTGATTCTGGGATATCAGGTAATAAGATGATATTCAAAGGAATCTGTTTACGTTTGATGCCAAGTGCTTTATCTTGAGTACGCTCTTGTTTTTGTTTGAGGGCTAACGCTTGGGAAAGCGTTACTAGTCTAGATTGACCGTTCGGAGCAAAAATTTCGACAAAAGTTTCATTCCACATGGTTCTAATTTATATTTTCTAAATTATTGCAGCAGTAATCCAGTGCTTAAAATTTAGCTTTAGAGCTAAGTTTCTGATTCAAAAAAATATGAAGTTGTAGGAGAAATTACAACGCAAGAAACTGGCGCAAGCATAACTCATCCCGTTGCCAAAAGCACTTCTGACATCGGCGGCGAAATAGAAAGCAACCTACCAATAGTCACTTGCATCACCCCACCAAACAGCTTACACAACGCCCACACAGGCGTAGCAGCCAAGATGCGGCGTACCATTTCAGGCTCATAGCTACAAACAGCGCAAACACCAACCAAAACATCTTCTATAAGTTCTGGCCTAGTTAAATTTTCCAAGTCTTTAGCCAAATCAGGCAGGAAAGTTTCGGCCAAATAACGCAAATCCTCATCAATTTCGAGCGCGTTAGTTTTCCCTTTAATAGCCTTATAAAGGAAAACTAACCCATCGACTAACTGGCTGAAAGTCTTACCACAAACCTCTTTCGCCAATTGAGATATCCTACCTGGAGACAACTTTAAGAGACTGGCAATCGCCTCCCTCGCGACCGTTCCGGTTTTGGAGAGAGCGTCCCAAATAGCTTCCACCATCCCCCTAGCCTTCTGCACACCCTTACTAGCAGCAGCCGGGGCCAAATCGTAAGCATCCACAATCTCGATTTGACATCCTGGGAAAGCTTGGCGAAGTTTACTGATGTCCCAATCACTTAGCGCATCCCCAGCCATTAAACTGATTTCTATCTCTTCATCTGGCCTCAAATGCGCTCGTGGCCGTCCGCAACATTGAATCAACTCGCTAATTACCTCACCCCAGTACCAAGCACCGTGGTACGTTCCCTTGATATCAGTTGCCTCTACTACTTCCCCCGTGAGAACTTGCCATTCGGCTGCTTTATCAGCCAAGTTTGGTTTAGGTAAACCATGTATTATCAGCTGGCGTACTTCGGTAAAGCGGTTATTTCCTCTACTATCTCGATGCCAGTATCCGGAGAGTGCGTCCAGTTGTTTAAATCGTTCTACATCATCTTTGAAAGTGATAATCGCACGTTGTTCTTTAGTAAGTTCTGGTTGTTTTTGAATCACTGCTTCTATGGCAGCGTAATATCGTTTCCAGGTAGTTTCTTCTGTGGTTCGTTTGGGATTTTTCCCCAGTCCCTTAATCACCCGCAATTTCAGATTTTGGCAAGCGTCATCCAACATCTTTTGTTCGATTTCGAGTAGGTGCTTGAATCCAGTTTTCCGAACTAAATCTGATGCCGAAGCAGTGGCATCAAGCATCAATACGAAGCCGAAACTTTGTAACGTTTTTTGGTGGCGACGACTGCGGCGGGTCAACTCCAAGCGACCGTTTTGGGTAATGCGGATATTGATGCGCTTATCCCGTGCGGTAATCGCTTTTAAGAGTGGAGAAAGCCAGTTGAGGATGGCTTTATCTCGGATGGCTTGTTGTTTTTGTTCTGGTGTTTGACAGGTTTCTAATATTTCATCCCAATTGTTAGTTAGTGCTTGGGAAATTTGCGCTTCTAATTCGGGAATTCCCGGTGCTGACCAAGGGTCGGCATCGGGGTAAGCTTTTGCTAATTCGGTTCTCAATGCGGTCACAACTGGATGCTCGAAATTTTGTCCCTTTTGGCGATAGCGTTTCCAAATATTGATAGTTAGTTCGTCTGTACTGTCTTTTGTACTATCTTTTGTACTGTCTTTTGTATTCCCTTTTGTACTGTCTTTTGTACTCCTTTCTGTACTGCCTTCTATACTCCCTTCTCTACTGCCTTTTGAACTGTCTTCTCTACTGCCTTTTGAACTGTCTTCTCTACTGCCTTTTGAACTGTCTTCTCTACTGCCTTTTGA
>DATGXQ010000486.1:0-15297 GCA_035298905.1 Nostocaceae cyanobacterium
AGGAGTCAGGAGCCAGGAGCCAGAATAGTTACCAAAAGAGGAATCGATAGTAGTGATATTTGGAGAATCTCAGTCAGCTTGACTCTTAAAGTCTTTTTAATTCTGAATTCTGAATTCTGAATTCTGAATCCTTACATCAAAAGAGAAAAAGAACGCATTCAAAAGTTAGCCAGCAATGTAATCTCAAAATAGAAAACATCACAAGCAGTAAAAAATCAAGGTATAAAAAAATTGTCTCAGTTATGGAGAAACAGAGACTAAATCATCGGAAACACGCCAAGGCAAATTATCTCGCACCATTGCATTTAAAATGACTAACATTTTATGAACACAAGCAGTTAAAGCCAATTTTTTGGATTTACCACGCTCAACAAGGCGTTGATAAAAAGCTTTAATCACAGGATTGTGACGAATAGCAACCACAGCACCCATATAAAGAGAAGCACGAACATGACCACAACCACCATGAATCATTCGCTTACCTTTGTGTTGGCCGCTATCATGATTAATTGGCGCGACACCAACTAAACGAGAAATTTGTTTAGCTGTGAGTTGGCCGAGTTCTGGTAGTTCAGAAACTTTTGTCTACAGGTCTTTTGCTTTCTTTAGTACATCTGCTCAGGGGGAAGTTCAGATTAACGAACAAAAATCACCCCTCCTCGCCCCTCTGCGTTTTTACTCCTTATAACTTTCCACTGCTTCCAACAAACTCCTTAACATTAAATAAGCAGAAGTTCCACCAGGGTCTTGATGTCCAATACTTCTTTCACCCAAATAACTAGCCCTGCCTTTCTTCGCTAACATGGGGATAGTTTCCTGTAAACCATGTTCCGCAGCTGCAACCGCTACCCGTAGGGCTGGTACTAAATCCAAACCCTCACTTAAAGCTTGTTCATAGGTAGCCACAGCCGGAGATAACACATCTACCATCGTTTTATCACCTAATTGGGCTTTTCCTCGCTCTAACACCCCATTTAAACCGGCTTGGAGTAAATATAATAAGTCCTCTGCTGTTAACTCTTCCTTGTCAGCTGCGATCGCACTAGCTCTTAAAAACCATGTACCATACAATGGACCACTCGCACCACCAATACTAGAAATCAAAGTCATGCTGACAGTTTTTAAAATACCGCTAATATCTTGACCCTTCAAACTACCAATCAAGCCTTTAACCTTTTTAAAACCACGTTCCATATTGATGCCGTGGTCAGCATCCCCAATGGCTGCATCTAGTTCCGTCAGTTCCTCTTTGTGATGCTCAATCACATTAGCATACACTAGCAACCATTCAATAATTTGGGCTTGAGTTACCATTTCATGCTCCCCACCGTAAACTAGGCGTTTTGACTGGTGCATCCCATAGCCGCAATAGCTCATCATCTAGCTTTAGCAGGGTGATAGAACAGCCTTGCATGTCCAAGGAGGTGATGTAAGGGCCAATCAAGTTTCTCACTATTTGTAGTCCTTCCTGCTCACATATCGCCGCTAGTTTGCGGTAGACAAGATAGAGTTCAGCTATGGGTGTCCCTCCCATACTGTTAACAAAAGCCAGGAGGCGATCGCCTTTTTGTAATGGTTTATTTAACAGTTCAACTTCTACCCATCCCTCTTTTGTCTCATCCCATTCTCTAACTAGCCGACTATATGCTGTGTCATCAATAATTGTCCGGGCTAAAATTTCTGTAATTTCATCCCCAGATTTTAACCCTACTCTCTTTCTCCCCGGTTCTCCATGAATCCCAATTCCTAGTTCTATTTCCTCATCACCTAAACTAAAAGTGGGTGTACCCTTAGCCGGCACAGTACAAGAACTTAAAGCCATTCCCATACTCCGCCCATGCAGATTTACTTTCCTACACAAATCTGCTAACTGTGGTAAATCATAACCTTGTTCTGCTGCCGCTCCGCAAATCTTTTCAGCTAATACTGTTGTTCCCGTTCCCCTTCTCCCTTGAGTGTAGAGACTATCTTTCACCGCCACATCATCATCAATTAAAATATTCAGACTGCGAATCCCTTCACTTCTGGCTAACTCCGTAGCCATTTCAAAATTCATCACATCGCCACTATAATTCTTAACAATATACAAAACTCCCGCCCCACCATCAACCTGCTTGGCGGCTGCTAACATTTGGTCAGGGGTCGGAGAAGTGAAAACCTCCCCTGGACAAGCCGCGTCTAACATCCCTCTACCGACAAAACCCCCGTGCATTGGTTCATGACCACTACCCCCACCAGAAATAATCCCTACCTTTCCCTGAATAGGTGCATCAGCACGGTAAATAAAAATCGGGTCATAATTAACTTGAATTAAATCACTATGGGCTGCTGCCATCCCCTCTAGGCTTTCCCGGACAAAGTTGGCTGGCTGGTTAATTAACTTTTTCATGTCTGCTGTCGGTGATGGTGATACAACCCAAAATATTTACAGGTTAAAACTTATTTTGATTATACTCAAGAAAGCCTTGGAGCTTGACTGTTGAAGAGTCGCTCAAGGCTTTGATAAATTTATACTGGTAAAATTTTATTTGTAGATAGTTCTTCCTTATCAGCAATAAATATAACAGATTTTGACTAACTAGTCAAGATAAAAATACATTATTTTTCTTATATAGCAATCCGATCTGAGTTGTAAACTGACTTGTGGAGAGAAGGGAACAGGGAACAGTTATAGTTCATAAATGACTTAGGATTGCTATATAGCATTCCTATTTGAGTTATGAACTGATAGGCACTTAGGCAGTGAGGAGAATCAAGATTGAAAGTAGGGACACGGCATTAGAAACATCGTTGTTAAATAGAAATCTCAGCTATGCCTGTCCCCACCCCTATCAAGCTAGGCTTGTGCCATTGGGTTTGTTCACGTTTCATTTAGGATTGCTATATATTCTTAAATTCTGCAAGAGTATGATTTTCCAGAAGACTTTGCTGGGAGTTTGTCAAGGAAGAATTGAAGAGCTGCTTTTCTAGAGTTTGTTCTAGATGGAAATTAGCAGCTCCCCAAAACTACCTTGACATCCTATTTACTCTTAGTAAGTGCTACTTCTACGATTGTGTCGAAATATGCTTGGAGATCAGCAGCCGATCGAGCGGTCACTAAATCATCATCTACTACAACATGACTTTCAGCTGGAACAAATATTGCTCCAGCATTAACGATATCAGCAAGTACAACAGTATGACAAATAACTTGTCGTCCTTTTAAGATTTCTGGACAAGGAGTTAAGATCCACAAGCCATGGCAAAGCGCACCTTTGACAATATTTTTGTTTTCCATGGCTTTTTTGAAAAATTGTACTGCTGGCGGATTTTGCAATTCTTCTGGACTGCCAATACTGTACTTGGGGAGAATTTCCCGCAGTCTGACAGCACAATAGTTAGCTGCCATCAATACAATGTCATAACTATTAGGATCATAGTCGGCGACATCTTTATCAACCTCAAAGGTACGAAGCTGCCCGTTAGGACTATCTACATCGCTAACAAGAGTCCGCTTACCACTGGGATTTTCATCTTTCCAGATATAAGATAAAAAGTCTACTTGCGCTCCCAAAACAGAAAATCCAGTTTTGTAATAATCAATTTCCATAGGAATAAATTCTGTTTCAAGTAAAACAGCAACTTTTTTTCCTTCTAATGGCTTAGTAATTGACATTGTTTTTTTCCTCTATTTAACTAATTGAAAAACTCTTGATGATTAAAGTAATCAAACAGCTACACAGAATTCAGTGGCTGTTATCTTGTTCCAAATTGGGAATTTGTCCCCAGCAGTGCGGCAGCTATTATACAAGTAGTTGTTCCCCGATTAGTCCAAGCATGTCGAGTCCCATTTTGTACCACAAAGTCACCCTGGTGCAACTGAGTTTCTTCACCGCCTTCTAATGTTAACCAGACATCTCCAGATATAACCGTTAGGTATTCAATAGTATCGCTACTATGCAACTCACCCTTATGAGTACCCATGGGAGCTATTTGGACAATACGAAAGCATGTTCCTCCAGGCTTAGGTAAAAAAGACGGCTCGTTTAACGTTGGATCACTTCCATCCACTGGTAAAGTTGGGATATTATCAGTTGCCCAAAGCTCAACTACTTTCAACTCTGGAAAATTATCAAACGTGACAACTTGGTTAGGTGATCCATCACTCACTATCACTGATTTTCCTTCCTCAGTGAGACGAGTGACTACTCGACGTATGTTTTCTGTCATGTATGCTTCCCTGTTGAACTTTAAGCTGTTAAAGCTTCAGTGATTTGAGAGTCATTCCCCATAGATTGCATCCATCCAGGATAAATAGGGGTCGGTTTAGTTATCTCATCAAGAGCTATGATTTCTTCTGATGAAAGGTTAACTTCAATAGCCTTCAAACTATCTTCTAATTGACTCATCTTACTAGCTCCAATGATGATGGAACTAATAAAAGGTTGATGTAGAATCCAAGCCAAAGCAACTCGGGCAATAGAAACCTGATGATTTTCTGCGATCGACTTCAATTTTTCGACAACGCTGTAACCCTTCTCCAAATCAATTGGTGGAAACTGAAAATTATTTCTACGTGCGTCTTCAGGTGTAGGATTCTCGCGCGTGTACTTCCCAGTTAAAAAGCCACTAGCCAAGGGACTCCAGACGAGAATTCCTAATCCTTGGTCTTCGACAAAAGGTACAACTTCATGTTCCAAATCTCTGCCTAGCAAGGAGTAATACATTTGTGCGCTGATAAAAGGTGTATACTGTAGCTTTTCCTGAATTCCAATCAGCTTGGCAGCTTTCCAAGCAGGCAGATTACAAAAGCCAATATAACGCACATAACCTCGACGAACTACATCCTCCAAAGCACGCAGAGTTTCTTCGTATGGAGTTAAAGGGTCTGGAATATGAATCTGATAGAGATCAATGTAGTCTGTACCCAGGCGTTTCAGGCTACTTTGTACTGAAGCAATAATGTGTCTGTAAGACAGTCCAGTATCAATTAGGTTGCTACTCATGCGAAAACCGCACTTAGTGGCAATAATGATATCATCTCGTCTTTTTGAGAGTGCCTTACCTAGAATAACTTCCGAATCTCCACTAGTATAAACATCAGCAGTATCGAATAAATTGATCCCTGCATCCAGAACCTTGGCAACCATTTCATTCGCTTCTTGTTGTCCAATGGAATTTTTTACCCCAGGAACCATTTGCCCTTCTCCAAAGGTCATAGCTCCAAAGGATAACTTTGAAACGACTAAACCAGAATTTCCTAGTTTGGTGTATTTCATTATGTTTGGTTGTCAGAAAAGTAGTTTCATCTCAATTGTTTAAAGGTTAAAGTTATTACTGCCCTCACCAAAACTTAGCTTCCTCAAAAAGATGTTATAAGTCATCTGTAGGGCAGTTAAGCAACAACCTGTTAAACTCTATAGTGAACTTTGACATCTTCAGCAAAGCTCAAATAATCTCGCAATGGCCAGACTACCTCAAACTCCAGATATTCGCGCATTGGTAAACGACCCATTGCCGTTCTGTCTAATTCATCAATTGACTCAACATCTATAATGCCAATAACGCGCTTTTGAGCTGCAACTTTGTACAGTTGAGCTTTCACTGTACCAGATTGATCGAGATTTTGAGAGTTTTCTATTTCTTGCATCTCTAAATCCCAAAGCTCATCAAAGTTTAGTCTTCCTTCAATATTCCACCGCATTTGAATGTAAAACAGCATAATTTCATCCCTCCGATCTAAGTTGTGATTAAATGCCAGCTTTATGCAATATTCTGTTTAGACTTAATGCGTGTAATAATCTCATGGTCTGGTCCCAAGGTTTCGATCGCAATATCTAATGGTGTTTTACCATCATGTCCTTTTAGGTCTAATCGAGCACCTGCATTGAGAAGAATTTCCGCACACTCTACATATCCATGCCATAGGGCATCATGTAAAGGTGTATAGCCGTTAGTTGCTCCTTGGAAATTAATGTTAATACCGGGCTGCTCAACTAATACCCAAGTAATAGCAGCACGACCGTTGTAAACAGCTTTGTGCAAGGGAACTGCTCCAAAAGTTGGCTCTACAGCATTCACATCTGCACCAGCTTTCAACAGTTCTTGAACAATTTCTGTAGCATCCTCTGTATCTCCATCTCGAGCGGCTACTAACAAGGGAGTGTGAGCATCATTAAAACCATTGAGGATAGGATACCTTTCATCAATATCTACACCTGATTGAATCAGTTGTTTTACGGTTGCTAGGTCTTTCCTAGTCACGGCTTCCATGAGCTTTTGTTTAACTACTTGATTTTGGTCAGACTCTTGACGTTCCTGAAGCATTTTTTCTGCTTCAAGTAACTTGTCTTTACCAATGACATTCACATTCAACTCGTATTGGAAATGTTCCATTAAGGAGAAACCATAATGGGTATAAAGATTTAAACCAGCACCTTGTTTTAGCAAATACTCTACAATGGCAGGGTATTTGAACCATAAAGCATCCATCAAAGGTGTGTGTCCAGTAGTAGCGGCCACTGAATCAACAAAAGCACCAGCTTCTACCAAAAGTTGGACGACTTCAACACTACCACCCTGACAGGCTTTATGTAAGGCTGATGCTCCGGCTCGGCTGTCAGTAGTAAACACATCAGCCCCAGTTTCCAACAACAGTTTGGTTATTTCTGTATTAGCTTGTCCAGCAGCCATCATCAGTACAGTTAAGCCACTTTCTTCATCCCTGGTATTGGGGTTTGCCCCTAACTCCAGTAATTCTTTAGTTTTGTTTGTATTATTGTTTTGAACTGCTGTTATCAATTGAAACTCTATATCTGCTTGGTAGGCCGCTACTTCAACATTAGGATCGAAATAAACTTTCCAGTTAGTAATTTGGCCATTTTCGTTTATGACTAGACGGTGAGAATCCTCAATTTCATAAACTACATTGGTGCGCGTTTGACGCGCTTTAGTGTAAACTACAGCAAATGCTATATTACCTTGAGCTACGACTTCCCTAACTCCGTATTCTAAAACTTCATTCTCTTCTCCTCGGATTCTAAAAGCTTCAGCAACTTGTTCGCGGCCGATATGCGTTCCCAAATAAGGAATGATTTTGTTGTATTGATTCTGAGGAAGCTCAAAGACAATATCTTCAGCGAGGCCATTCATAATAGCCTCCATATCACCTTGCCCTATGCTCTCATACCACTGACTAATAATTCTCGCTGTTGTTTCAGAGTTCATAGTTGCTCTTTACTAAAGTTTAACTGCTAATTATTATGCAGGTTTTTAGTTATTAGTCATTTAATTCTCTATTAAACTTATCAGTTTATGATCGTCAATTGCAACTTAATAACTATTCACCCTAAGTTCACCTTTATCTGATTGTTAAACCAACATTTACGAGCGACAATCTGGTCCAATAATCCAGTTTTCTTTTGTCACAAGTTTATGGATATATTTGGACTCGAAAACATTGGAAAAATCAAGCTCTACTTTTTCATATTCTGGAGAATTAAGAGCATTTTCTAGGGCTTCAATACTATCAAACCACAGCAGTGAAACACAATCGAGCAGTGCTTCTCCAATGGTATAGAAGCTGTCACGGACATGACACTGATAATAACGTCTCAGGCCTGGAAGTGTCATAACTTTTTCAGCATGACTGGTGAGCATCTTTTGCCGAAATTTATCTAAAGGCAGCCCTGCTTTGCGCTTAGTAAGAATGAAGAGCTTAACTAGCTTTGATTCTTTCTCTAACGGCGGACCTTCTAGCAAGATATTGGTCTCTGTGTCTAGTCCCACAGTACGCCAAAATGCTGCCCAGTTGGGTTCGTCTCGTCGAGCTCCTTCTAAGAACTCTTTTGATTGCAGAGAGGCTAATTGCTCTTCTTCATTTCTCAGCCAAATTTCTGCAACACCGCTAAATAGGGGGTCGTTTGGCTCAACTCCAAAAGGAATGCGAGTATCAATTAAATATCGCACAATTTGAGGAATTCTACTAGCATAGTGTACAGCATGAAAATTAACCCAATAGTTTTGAAATTCCTCTTCACTCATTCCCGGTTTAGGACAAGCAAAAATGAACTGATGAATCATGTTGAAAATCTCCTGAGCAATTGGTGAAACTCCAGGGATGACTGGAGTTTGCAAAATAGAGACAGGCCCCATTCAAGATTATTGACCGCACTTAGTCCCGATTTGTTCGGGGTGAACGTTAGCCTCCAAAACTACATCAATTAAGAAAGGACCCTTATAAGCGAGTGCCTGTTGAATTGCTGGGGCAATTTCTTCGGGTTTCTCAACTCGAATACCAGGAACACCCATAGATTTTGCTATTTCATCAAAGCGGATTTCTGGCTTAGATAGATCGAAACTCAGGGGATACTCATGAGGTGGTATATCCCGCTCGTTCCAATAAGCTTGAATATTCAACTGTAACAATTTATAAGAGCGATTATTACAAATTACAAACTTAACATCCACATTGTGACGAGCAGCAGTCCAGAGAGCTTGGATGGTATACATAGAACCTCCATCTCCAGTGAAGCCTACAACTGTTTTATCAGGATTGGCTAATTTAGCACCGATCGCTCCTGGTATACCCACACCCAAAGAACCGCCACGAGTCAGGAAGTAGTGGCCTGGTAAAGTAGGAGTTACATAACGTGTGAGTTCTGAAGAAGAAGTCAGAGCTTCGTCAAAAATAATAGCATCTTCCGGTAATTGAGCCGCTAGTTCTTCTGCAAAGCGAGAAAAGTGTAAAGGGACGGCATCTCTAACTTGCTGATCCTGTGCTAATTGCTGTTGATACTTGGCTTCTTTCGCTTGAGCTATTTCTGAAGTACGAGCTTGAGCAGCTTCTTTCTGCTCAGGAGTCATGATATTTTTCAAAATAGTCTCTAACTTAGCTAAGGTTAACTTGGGATCGCTAACTATTCCCAAATCCACTGGATGATTTTTAGCGATTTCATAGCCATTGAGATCAATGTGGATCACCTTAGCACCTGGTTGAAAGATATTGCCTAATTCTGGAAATACTTCCGGCAGCATATATGTCCCACAAACTAAGTTAACATCCCCCTTAGTTGTGATCTTCAAACTATCATAACCGAACATGTGACCAGTCATACCTTGGTACAGAGGATGCTTATGGTTCATGTTCAACTCACCTGTATCTGCTTCCCACACCTCAGCACCCAATAATTCGGCAACACGGGTTAACTCATCCTGTGCCTGAGAGTAAGCAATCCCATCACCAACAAAAATCATTGGTTTTTCAGCAGCAGCCAATATAGTTGCAGCCGTTGTCAGTAGTTCTTCGTCTGGGGCTACTCTTGTTGAAGGAAAGGAGGTCGGTCTGACTTCTTCAACCACAGGAGCATCTAAAATATCTAGCGGTAAACAAACATACACAGGCCCCATTGGTGGAGTAGCAGCGATTTTGATCGCTCGACGCAGAACTCGCAGCAGAGAAGACGGTTCTAATACCATTGTTGACCACTTGGTAACAGGCTCTGCCATAGCCACTAAATCACCCGCCATTTGAGCATCCATGGCCTGATATTTGATTCCAGAATCTCCCCCAATTACTACTAAAGGTGCATGACCCCGCTTTGCCTGGTAAAGCGCTCCAATAGCATTTCCTAAACCTGGGGTACTGTGAATTTGTACTAAGGTTGGCTTTTGAGTTGCCCGCGCATAGCCATCACCTATCATCACAGCAATGGATTCTTGTAAGGTGAGAATGTACTTAAGTTCGGGGTATTCTGAAATAGCATCCAAAAATCCTTCTTCCGATGTGCCGGGATTGCCAAACATATAATTGATGCCATCGGCTAGGAATTGTTCAAGGATTGCAAAACGCCCGGTTTTTGTAGTCATAATCAATCAGTGTTTTTCTATGATTAAAGTTTTTTGAAAGTAACAGTCTTAAACTGTTGTTTTTCTAAGTTGCATAATTTTAGTTGGTGCAGAAAACTTGTAAACTCTCCCTAAAGCTAGAGTGTTAATTTTCAGGGTTTTGAAAATATAGTTTTTCAGCTAATCTGTGTTTCAAAATCTAGAAATAAAATCTTGATTTACCACTTTTTCCTCACTTAATCATCTAAAGAGTGAGTGAAAAATTTTCTGCTTATTTCCACCTCAAGAAATAGTAGCTTAAATTGTATTGTGAGGGTAGTGAAGATAGGTAAATATTGTTTTCTTCACCTACCTTCACTCTGTAGAATTAATCTACCAACCGTAGCGTGTTAGCCCTTGCTCTAGAACTTCCACCATTTTCTCACCTGTCAAATAAGAATCAGGAGTGGAACGGCCTGTGATAAAGGGATAATCTACGATTACAGAAGTTGGCTTGCCAAAATTACCGTGATATTGCCCATCTGGTGCTGTAGCATCGCGGAGGATATACTCAAGGGGATAGAATGGTGGGCCAAAGTTAATAGATCCCAAATCACTCTTTGTTGGATCTTGTCCTTCTTCAAAATATCTTTGGTTGCCAGGCATGAATCCCGTATTATCCTTGTAGTCATATTCCAAGCAATGACCAGTAACATTCTTACCCTTAATAATGCTGATACGCTCGTTCATATCACGGGCAAAGGCTAGACAAGCAACACCGTAACATTCTGCGCCTACGGGCTTATTCGCTCTGTAGAAAGTGAGAATAATATCGTGTACCCTTTGGTTGTTTACCAAATCAACCATTGGACCACTACCACCTACAATCAAAAGAGCATCATATGCTAACAATTGTGGTTTCACTTCCTCTAACTTGTTGTTGTATTCTTCCAATTCTCTAATGAATGTAGGAGAACTCCAGTAAGGTCTTTCTGGTATCCATTCATGGATGTTTTTGCAGTCTTTGAAAATGTCTCCTCTAGGTCCTGTGGCTGCGTCTATTTCTTTAACTTTCGCCGCCATCTCTTCAGATACGACTGGTTTTCCTAATGGTGGGTCAACAAAAGTCGGATCCATACTGACCCCTATTGCTATCGGTCTTTTTCCATAAGGAGTAGCAAAATCAAAGGTGTATTGAGATTTCTCAAATGTTTCTAATGGTCCGACTAATTCTTCACCCCAGTAGCCCCACTCTGAAAGCACAATGAGAATTTTCTTAGTCATGAATTTTCTCCTTTGACAAAATTTACAACTTGTGTGAATTCCAATTCTTTCTAACAAACCTTTCTTGTTTTGGTTTTTAACTAAAATGCAATACCTTAGATGTCATTTTTGACAAATAATAAAGCAGTACGTGGACCGATGTTAATACCTCCTCTTGCAAAGCTTCCCCACTTATTGATGTATTTTTGATTATCACCACCAACACCAACACACATTTCAAAGTTGTATTGCAATTCGTTGTAACAACCAACTTCTAAACCAGGCATTTTAGCCACTGGTGCATCAAAAGTTGTAGCTGACTTATTGATAATAGTCAGCCCCTTACCACCGCGTTCGATAAAGAGTAAATTTGGACTGTCAGCAGAGGGAGCAATTTCATTGCCATTGCGATAGTATTGGGATTGTCCGTTCATTTTTTCATGAAATTGAGTACCAGCAAAAACTGTAGGGTTGAAGGCATCAAAATTCAAAATCAGGGGTGTTCCTTCATTAATCGCCAAGACATAAGCTGTTGCTAAGGGTAAATCCCCATCATCAAATTTCCAATTATCAAACTGTCCTGGAGCCCAAGTATCGTGATTGCGAGCAAAGATAACAGCATACTGACCGGGTAAAGCACGCTGGGTATCTGATGGATTGACTAAAGAGCGCAAGTCTCCCCCAAAACTGAAAGCACTTTTTAAGGTATTGACCAGTTGAAAATCTGTGACTTTGAGAAAAACAGGGATATAACTCATGCTCTCGCTATAATTGTTGCCAATGACCTCACCATAGTAAAGCTTGTCATTGGGGACAACTGCCAGGATATCCTTCAGATCCTGCCGAGAAATGTGCTTGGCGGCATCAAAACGCAAACCATCGAATCCAAAATCAAGCAGTTTTGTCAGATAGTTCTGTTGTTGCTGTTGTACATAAAGCAAATCCGTTTTAAGGTCAGGCAATCCCTCTGGGTCATCTTTACTGCATAACCAATTGTTTTCCACTTCTGAGGGATTATTGTAGTTGTTGATGCAAGCTTGGTTATGAAAGTATTCCTGCTTCTGGAATATAGGATAGGCTGCGGGGAAAGGTTTGCCGTCCTGATTAGGAACATTTTTGTAATTAGCCAGGTGATTCAAAACTACATCGGCAATCACCTTAATACCACTGTTGTGAGCCGCGTTAATCAAATCTTTTAAATCTTGCTCTTTTCCCAGATTTCCCTCTAGAACATAATCGAGCGGTTGATACTGCATATACCAGTATTGGTCTGAAGTACAAGCATTATCAAGTCGGGAGGCTGTTTTATTAGGAGGCGAAACTTGGATGTAATTGTATCCTGCTGCTTTAATTATCGGTAGTTTGGCTTTGACATCGGCAAAACATTCATCAAAAGCGTGATATATAACATCTGCCTGAGCTGATCGGGTGTAAGAGGTAAGTGCAATTGTCAGAGCAGTACAAAAAACGATGGCAAAAGTCAGACAATTACGAAAAAAAGAACTGTATTTTCGGTACATAGAATAGAACAAATTATTGGTCAAAAATTCTGAGATTTAGATCGAAGTTAATCAATCCTATTATGATTCAGATATTGAATTAAATCAATATCGCTAATATATTTAGTAACTGTAATTGTTTGGTGGGGATTATTATTGTTGAAAAATACCGCCTTAGAAGCACCTCTAAGATAGCCAATAAATTCTACTTCATGGACTCTGACAGGGAAAAAGTTTTGTAAAGCATTTGTTTCAGTTCCATCATAGTGAGAATCGAGCAATGCAGCAATTTTATTTGGTCTAGCCATGATACTTTCCTGTATCAACATTTAATCAAGACAGAGTTATTAAGAAATCAACTTACTAGAGCAAAATATTGATGCTGCTTTTTTGTTTGTTCAATTATTCTGACAACTAGCAAGTTGAGAAGTTTAAATGTTTTGTTCAATTGGGATTGACTACTTACCGGATGTCAACAAATGTTACTACTTGTTTTCCATAACCAGGGATTGATTCTATCTTCGGAGATTTAATCGATTTAACTTTGGCTGAGTAAAGGTAAGGACGGATTTGTGTGATATCAGTCGGAAGTTGCTTGAAGGCAAAATAGAGGCGACTGGGTAAATCATGAATTTCTTGTCCAGTCAAATAGCCTACAATTGCATGTTCAAAGGTATGGAAGGCATTTTTCCAAGAGTGCTGTTTGGGGAAGCGGAGGTCAGGTTTGTTGTCAGCTGCATTGACCCAATGCCAAACTCCTCCGTTGTGTCCTGGTGTATGGTCTACCATGTGTTCAAACCAGTAACCGTAGGTTGTGGGTAGGTATTTAGCGTAAGATGGGTCTCTTAAGCTAAAGGTAGCAGCAACTTGGTCTAATTCAGCCAGAATCCACCACTCTTTATCTGGGTTGACTGTGCCATCAAGATTAACTCTGCGTCCCCATGTACCATCTGCCAAATAAGCTTTTTCTAAGATTTTGGGAGCGGCTTCTTGAGCAAATAATACAAACTCGTAGTGTCCAGTTACCTTACCGATGGTATAGATCAGCCATAAGGTTTTGATGGAGTGACCAAAATCAGTATGGTCTGTTCCTAGTTTCTTAATGTCAGAATCGGTAATAGCTCCCCAGAAGATGTTTTTGTCGGGAGTATAGAATTGTTCGCTCATGATTGTGGCTAGATGCACCAAGTCATCTTCCCAATCTTTTTTGAGTTCTACTCCATTCAATTCATCAGGCAGAATGGGTGTGAGCAGCATCATGTAGGCGTAGACTTGATCTAGTTGAGCTACCAATTCTCTTTGTTGGTTGCTAACTTCAATCGTACTACCATCAGATAGTGTGTCTTGATAACTCTTGTTGACCCAAGCTATCAGATCCCATTCTTTGTCGTAGTATGTTTTGAAAATATAATCTTTGACTTTGACGATGTCGGTTAAAACGCTTTCATCTCTGGTCAGATAGTAGAACATCGCTAAACCAGAAAGAGCATAGGTCATATCTTGACTAATGCGCTCCTCTTCTTCTGGAGTTGATGGAACTGGAGGTTTGCCAGTAAAATCCGTTGCAGGTTGACCATTCTGGGCTGGAAAGTAAGTATAAGCACCTTTTTCCCCTTGGTTAACCAGAGCATGTTGACGCAAGAAATCTACGCCTTCTTTAGCCCATTGAAGATATTTTGCCTCTCCAGTCAGGTTATAAGCAATACCGTAGGCAAATACTTGTCTTGATTTGGCTCTTACATAGTCTCTGTCGAGCCAAACGATACCGGGAACGGGATCTTTTAATCCTACGCAAGCAGGATTAGTAGGGTTGTACAAAGTACCGTCGTTGCATCTATATGTAGGAAAGTTACCATTTGTACCAACGGCTTCTGGCATTGACCAGAAAGGTAAAAGGTCATTATTGAGATGATCTAACCATGTTTTTCCTGTGGGAACAGCGTCGATTATTGCTTGTATCGGATCAACAGGAAACTTATTTTCTCTAACTAGGGCTTGAGCTGTAGAAACTCCCAGAGATGTGAAGAAAAATGTCACACTCAAACAGAGGCTGAGAGTTTTTTTCCAAAAGGATTTACTACCTAGCATTCTGGTATTCAAATTGAACCTCTAAAGTTTTTTTGACAAATGGGTTTGGTCACTTTTAGTAGTCGGATCCATAGCTTCGTTATGGAAGGGTGAGAAGCTTCTGATCTCCTGACTCTGAGGAAGCTTTAGTTTGAGAGTTGCAATAATTTAACAGTAAATTCACACTCCAATGTAACCTATGTAATATAGGTTTCTGTATTTATTTACGGTCTTATTATGCACTGTTGAAAGCTTACGGAAAGAATAATAACACCATTTTTATTTTTTGCTCAAAAAAAAACTTTTGTAAAAAATCAATAGACAAGACCTATAAGCAATGCTGATGAATTATTTGCAAGGCGTACCACAAAAATGGGTATTACTATACATGTTTAAAAGATAAGTTACTTTCTCTGTAGCTCATGTAAAAAAATAAGCTAGTATAAAGTCCCCTAAAGTACATAACATCTATAAAAAAGTATAAAAATTCAACTTTAGTTGAATTTTTATTGTATGTCTTCTCTAAGCTAATCGGCATTTAAGTTGCACAATAGAAATTTCCTTTATTTTTAATACTGCGATGCCACTTAATTACTAATTCTCCTTGATTTAATAATTTTTCTAATAACTCTCTCAGTTCATCTACTGATTTGAATAACCGATG
>DATGXQ010000487.1:0-2307 GCA_035298905.1 Nostocaceae cyanobacterium
GGGGGCAGGGGGCAGAGGGGCAGAGGTCTACTGGCAGAAACCCTATAGCTAACGCTGCGCGGGGGGGCAGGGGAGCAGGGGGCAGTGTGAGAGAGGAAAAAGGGTAATTTATGAGCTTTTAAGGAGATTTTTAAATATATGGGGCTATTTTTGCCGTGTTGTAATAGCACTTTGCTATTAGTCACTCACAGACTTTATCAATATGCCACTTTCGGCACAAAATTACAAAGTAATTGTAAAGTTTTCTCTATGGCCAGGGGATTAGGTATTGGCGATTGGGGAATAGAAAATCATTTCTCCCTCATCCTCCTCATCTGCCTCATCCCCACATTCCACGTAGCAGGACTAAAAATGGCTGCTTAGAGTTTCCTGAAAGTCCAACCTAGACTTTTAATAAGGATATAAGCCCAAAAACAGAAAAAAAGATGATTACACCAATGCGTGTCTTTGTATTAATTTTCAACGCTGGCACTGATAACGAAGGGATTCACACGGTTCACATCAATAACCGCGATCGCATCCTTATGTTTGAGTCAGAAGATGATGCTACACGTTACGCGCTGATGCTAGAAGCTCAAGATTTTCCCTCACCCACAGTTGAAGGGATGGATGCAGAGGATATTAAGGAATTTTGTCAACAGGGAGGCTATGACTGGGAAATTGTCCCCATTAATGGCTTAGTTCTCCCCCCAGAAATCAATTTAGAAAAAACCGATTGGCAAGCTGACGACTTTAATAATAGTAATGATGCAAAAGAAGATATCTTGGATTCCAGCCCAGTTGCTCAGGAAATGTCTGAATCTGAGCTAGATAATATACGGCGTAAGTTGGAAGGGCTGTTGTAGTGGGGGATGAGGGAGATGGGGAGATGGGGAGATGGGGAGATGGGGAGATGGGAGGACAGGTCAAGGGGAGAATTTCTTTGTATTTCTTTCACCGCGTCCCCGCGTCCCCGCGTCCCCGCGTCTCTTTCCTCCTGCCTCCTGCCTTCTGCCTTCTGCCCAATGACTAATGACTAAGGACTAAGGACTAAAAATGATCAATTTGCAGGAACGTGGGCATCTTTTGACGGAGCAAGTAAATCCTAATAGTCTCAATTTAGACCAGTTAAATGCTCTGGAATTGGTGGAATTATTTAATGCGGAAGACCAAAAAGCGGTGGCCGCAGTTGCCGCAGCAAAGGAGGAGTTAGCCGCCGCAATAGAACAGACAGCCGATCGCTTATCTCAAGGAGGAAGATTATTTTATATCGGTGCGGGGACAAGTGGCAGATTAGGGGTATTAGATGCGGCTGAATGTCCACCTACTTTTTGCACACCCCCAGAGTTGGTACAGGGGATTATTGCCGGTGGTGCTGGTGCATTGGTACGCAGTTCTGAGGATTTAGAAGATCGTAGCGAAGATGGAGAAAGTGCGATCGCTCAACGGGAAATTACACAACTTGATGTAGTAGTCGGTATCACCGCCGGCGGTACAACTCCCTTTGTGCATGGCGCTTTAAATGCTGCACGTCAACGGGGTGCATTAACAGTTTTTATCGCTTGCGTTCCTGCTACCCAAGTCAGTTTTACAGCAGACATTGACATTCGCCTGTTAACTGGCCCCGAAGTATTAGCTGGTTCTACCCGTCTCAAAGCTGGTACAGCTACAAAACTAGCTTTAAATATCCTTTCTACCGGTGTCATGGTCAGACTGGGTAAAGTTTACGGCAATCGCATGGTTGATGTAGCGGTAACAAATCAAAAATTGCGCGATCGCGCCTTGCGAATTTTACAAGATTTAACTGGCTTAAGTCGAGAAGCCGCCAGCTTTTTACTAGAACGCAGTGGTAAATGGGTAAAATTAGCCCTTTTAATGCACTGGACCGGTTTAGACAAAGAAGCCGGCGAAAAGTTACTTACCACACATCACGGTCAACTCCGTAAAGCTGTTGACAGTTACAAGAATCAACAATCTTGATTTTAAGGGTGAGGGGAGAGGGGAGACGCGGTGAGGGGAGACGCGGTGAGGGGAGACGCGGTGAGGGGGGATGAGGGAGATGAGGAAGAGAAAATATATTGCAACCTGGAGGTTTAATACCAAATCCTGTTTTATTACCACCCTTATAAAATAGTCCGCGTAGGCGGACTTTGTTCTGGTAGCCGCGACTTCCAGTCGTTAGGGCAAAAATGGGGTTTCAAATGAGGATTTAGTATAAGTTTCTACCTCAAAGGTTCAAGTTCCAAGCCTAAAGCTCGAAGTTTCAAGCCTAAAGCTCGAAGTTCCAAGCCTAAAGCTCGAAGTTCCAAGCCTAAAGCTCGAAGTTCC
>DATGXQ010000488.1:0-4732 GCA_035298905.1 Nostocaceae cyanobacterium
TCTCTAGGGCTTAACCAGGGTGCATCTACCACTACTTTCTACTAAGAAAATAGGAGTAATCAGGAAAGCCATTGAGAAAATCCCAAAAAAATTTGCAAGATTAATTATTGAGTAGAAATATATGAGTGAATATACTAATAATTCTGGTCAAACTAGCTATTTAAAAAATTTGGAATCAGCAGTTTATATAGTGGGAGCAGGGCCAGGAGACCCGGATTTATTAACGGTTAAAGCGCAAAAACTTTTAGCTGCTGCCGATGTAATTTTATTTGCAGATTCATTAATTCCTGAACAAATATTAGAAATTTGTCGCCCAGATGCGGAAATAATTCGGACTGCAAATAAGACTTTAGAAGAGATTTTACCGATTATGCTAGAGAGAGTGCGATCGCACAAATCAGTCGTCCGTCTGCACTCCGGTGATCCCAGTCTCTACAGTGCCATTCATGAACAAATGCAGCTATTAGCACAAGCCGATATTCCCTTTGAAATCATACCGGGAATTAGTGCATTTCAAGCTGCTGCCGCTAAATTAAAAGTAGAGTTAACCGTCCCCAGTTTAGTGCAAACAATCATCCTGACTCGCATTAGTGGACGTACAGAAGTACCAGAGACAGAAGAACTAGCTAGTTTAGCCGCCCATCAAGCTAGTCTATGCTTATACTTAAGTGCTAAACATATCACCCAAGCCCAAACCAAATTACTAGCCCATTATCCCCCACAAACCCCAGTAGCTATCTGTTTTCGCATTGGTTGGCCTGATGAAAAAATCCGTATTGTTACCCTTGAGCAAATGGCAGAATGTACACAACAAGAAAATCTTTTACGTACAACCTTGTATATAATTAGCCCAGCATTAGGGGACGTTGGGGGAGATGGAAAGCGATCGCATCTTTACAACCCCCAACACAATCATTTGTACCGCTCCTCCCATCATTAAATAATCAAAAGAGAAAAACAAATTGTATCTGCATCTATCTGCGTTTAATTATTCCACATTTCCACAATTAACCCAAAACTTTATTGATTAAACTTAGGACAATTTAAATATTAAACAATCCCTACTTCTCTTGATATCTTAATGTCCACAATCACCTATACTAAAACCATAAATCAAAACAGCAACTTACGGAGATAAACACCACCATGCCATTAATTAAAGTCCAAACCTCAATATCTGCACCTGCAAAAACTGAAATTGAAAATTTACTCAAAAGCCTATCTAGTAAACTAGCGCAACACACAGGCAAACCAGAATCTTACGTCATGACAGCCTTTGAACCAGAAATACCCATGACATTTGCTGGAACTACCGACCCAGTTTGTTATATTGAAATTAAAAGCGTTGGCACAATGAAACCAGAGCAAACCAAAACCATGAGCCAAGATTTTTGTCAACAAATCAACCAAAGTTTAAACATTCCAAAAGACCGCATTTACATCGAATTTTCTGACGCAAAAGGTGCAATGTGGGGCTGGAACAGCACAACCTTTGGTTAACTTCATAAACAAGTAAAAAAATAACAGCAAATTAAATCGATAGGCATCTGTAAAATAAAGTGTAGAGACATTTATAAAACGTCTCTACATTTTTGACCAAACACCATGCCATAATAAATACTAGTATCGATCAGTAGTGAAAATGGCGTTTAATCCAGGTCAGCAGCTATTCGGGGGACGCTACATCATAAACAGTAAACTAGGTGAAGGTGGAATTGGTATCATCTATCTAGCAAAAAACAAACGAGGAGAACTGCGAGTAATTAAAACTCTGCGAGAACAAATACTCAATGACCCCAAATGGCTACCACACCAAAATAAATTAAAGCAAAATTTCCGTGATGAAGCTTTAAGATTGCTTTTGTGTCGTCATCCTTCATTCAAATTGATTCAAGAAATAATTGAAGTGCAATTTGAAAAAGATTAGATATTGATAAGATTGAAAAAATGTACTTAGAATTTTCTAAAAATCCAGTTTGCGATCGCTTCTTGAAACACATAATTTTGCGTCACTTGTATATCCACGACATAGGATACAAGGAACGTCAAAAAAGAGCAAACAAGCTGAATATACCAATGCAGGTGCAGCGTTCAATTTGTATGGCATCAAAGATAAATCAAAATTAGTGTCAGTGTCAGCATAAAATAGTTAGGATTGTTAATTGTAAATTAGCTACTTATGTACCTTAAAGGATAAAGTGGCTGTCCTTCCTATACTTATTTCACTAGCGTATTTGCTTTCTGCAAACTAATTGCTGACAAACAACAAAACTCGACAGACTTGTTTACTTGCTGCCGAGTTTTGAGTGAGTTTATGAAGATGGTTGTCGCAATGCTTCTATAAAATTACTGAATGCTTACTCAGCATCATTACTATTAGCTTCCGTACTTTGTAAAGCCATGTCAAAATTCATTCTTTGTTCTGCATTCCGCAAGAAGTAGCCACTCATCATCGCAGAAGCTAATAACCGTCCTAAATTTTCTCTGTTGGTGGTAATGGTAACGCCAAAATGCTCTGGAGGCAAATTACCCAAAAGTCCGACTATGTTTCTTTCCATCACCTGGAACACTTCGGGAGTAGTAGGTTTAGATAGCTGAGTGATAGTCTCTGGACTTAAGGATTTAACGTACTGCCAAAGCAAATTGCTGGTTTCAGACTCGCTATCAAAAAATTCTGATACTCGATTAGATGGTTTATTCACGTATTGCCTCCTGTACTATCACTGCTAAATGCCGTGTGGGTAGATGGAATGATTAATAGTTATTTGTATTATCTAGTTGCTGTCTTCATGTCAATTAATCTAACAGATTCTTCTCTTTTCGCATGTTGGTTTAACCGTACTCAAACCGGAGTGTTTTTTCACCAGTCGGGTATAGGGCAGGGGGGCAGAGGAGACACGGGGACGCTCTGACACGGGGACGCGGGGACGCGGGGACGCGGAGAAAGAAAGACAAAAAAAATTCTCCCCATCTCCCCATCTCCCCATCTCCCCATCTCCCCATCTCCCCATCTCCCCATCTCCCTAACTTGCCAAATACTCATTAATATTAGTTTTGGATTTACGGAGCTTGGTTAGGGCTTCTCGCTCTATTTGTCGGACTCGCTCTCGACTGATATTGAGAATTTCACCAATTTTAGCCAGCGTCAAAGATTGCCCATCTGTTAACCCAAATCGCAAGTTAATTACTTCTTTTTGTTGGGGGGTCAGTTCTGACATCATCCTCTCTAGGTCTTTGGAGAGGGAAGATTGCACTACAAAGTCTTCTGGTGATGCACCCGTATCTTCCAACATTTCACCCAGTTCGGTGTCATAGTTATCACCTAGACGTAAATCTAGAGATAGGGGTAAACGGGCTTTTTCTAGGTACTCTCGCACCTGTTTAGGAGTTAATTCTAATTCTTTCGCTAGTTCGGAAATTGTAGGGGCGCGCCCCAGTTGTTGGGAAAGTTGGCGTTGTGCTTTTTTGATTTTATTCAGTTTTTCGGTAATATGTATCGGCAGTCGAATTGTGCGGGCTTTTTCGGCAATAGCACGAGTGATTGCTTGACGTATCCACCAGTAGGCATAAGTAGAAAATCTGTAACCTTTGGTGGGGTCAAATTTTTCTACTCCCCTTTGCATCCCTATACTACCTTCTTGGATCAGGTCGAGTAAATCCACGTTGCGCTTGATGTATTTTTTGGCAACGGAGACAACTAAGCGGAGGTTGGCTTCTACCATTTTCCGCTTTGCTCTCTCCCCTTCGGCGATCGCTATTTCCAATTCTGTTGGTTCTAACTGTGCCTCTGTTGCCCACTCTTCTATAGTCGGTTCGTGACCTATCTGTTGAGCGAGAATTTCCCTCACTTCGTACAAGGAAGTAGCTCGCTGTACTTGCTTACCATAAAAAATCTCTTCTTCATGGGTGAGAAGTGGTACACGGCCAATCTCTCGCAGGTAAGTCCGCACGAGGTCTGTGGCTGTCGGAGCAGTCTTCATGGCGCTACTCTTTGGTAATGATGGGTTTTCTGGTCGAGTCATTAATCTTAATCAATACCTGTAGGGGTGATATCCAGTCAAACTGGCAACCCGTGCTATTTGCTGGCATCTTTTGGCCGATTTGATTCGGCTAGTTTAGATTTAGACAAAATTCAACTCTTTACTGCTAGAAATTCACTTACTTAGTTAGTTTGCCCAAGGATCTCCGTTAGATATAAGGTAGCAAGTCAAACATTTTTTGTTTTTTAATGTATTAACAATTGTAACATTTATGAGAGTAGTTTGACTAGCCATCAGACTAAAATTTTTCGGCTTCGGGTGCAGCCTTAATGGGCAATTTTATCTAAAACTCTTGATTTGCAACTGCTAGTTACAATTAGGAGTTAGCAAATAGCCTCCTCATATTTGTTAAAATATCTCAATGAGAAATACAATAACTCTCTCATAATAATTGCTTAATATTTCCCCTATTTTGATTTTGCCCCCTGGCTTGACTATTGGCTCAAAGTCTCTGCCAGAGGGCTAAATAGGGAAATGATAGATAAGTGTAATGCTGAAAATAGGTAAAAATGATGATTGAGGAGATGAGAAGAAAGGCTAAGTAAAAATTAACAATTTTTAATTATTATCCCTTCTCTGCCCACAGGTACTAGCAATAATTCATACAAAAAAGCAAGAAAAGGAAAGAGGGGAGGTAGGGGTGAGGGGAGATGGGGAGATGGGGAGATGGGGAGATGGGGAGATGGGGTGAT
>DATGXQ010000489.1:0-7675 GCA_035298905.1 Nostocaceae cyanobacterium
GGGGGCAGAGGGGCTGGGGGGCAAACAAATAATCTTCTTTCTTTATCTCCCCTCTCCTTGCGGAGACGCTACGCGAACACCGCGTCTCCCCTCTCCTTGCGGAGACGCTACGCGAACACCGCGTCTCCCCTCTCCCCTCCCCGTGTCTCCTTTACACACTCTTCTTGCCCATAAAGCGGAAAAATAGCTTTTCTAATTCAATCCAAACAAACATTAAACTACTGAAACCAATGCAAATACCTAATTCTGCCAGACTCAGTGCGTGAGTACCAAAGAAGGCTTGCAGGGGTGGCACATATACCAGCATCAGTTGCAAGATGGTTGTTACCACTACAGACCCCAACACAAAGATATTGGAGAAAGGATTCATTTCAATAGTCAGGCGATTATTAGAGCGAATAGCTATAGCATGACCCATTTGGGCAATACATAAAGAGGTAAATACCATTGTTTTCCAGCGATCGGGGCTGAGTCCATCTCCTGTTACCGTCTGAGCATGGTTGTAAGCCCATTGCATTAAAATGATCGTCACAATGGCAAAGATAATCCCAATGCGGATCATGTAAGAACCCAAACCTCTAGCAAAGATACTTTCACGGGGACTAAAGGGGGGACGCTTCATCGCATCTGGTTCTGGTGGTTCTACAGCTAAGGCTAGGGCTGGTAAACCGTCTGTTACCAGGTTCATCCAGAGAATTTGCAGAGGGGTGAGAGGTACACCACCGGTAGGCAGCAGGATTGGTGCAGCCGCAATGGTCAAAACCTCACCAATATTACTACCCAGGATATATTTAATAAAGCGGCGAATATTGGTATAAACAACTCTACCTTCCTTAGTAGCGGCGACAATGGTGGCAAAGTTATCATCTAATAACACCATGTCGCTGGCTTCTTTACTCACATCTGTACCTGTGATCCCCATAGCAATGCCGATATCAGCTTGTTTAAGGGCTGGGGCATCATTGACACCATCTCCTGTCATCGCCACAAATCTACCGCGACGCTGTAGGGCTTGGACGATTCTCAGCTTGTGTTCTGGGGCGACTCTGGCATAAATACTGACTAAATCTACTTTCTCTTCTAGTTCTTTGTCAGTCATTTGCTGGAGGTCTTGACCAGTGAGAACTTTAGCGTCGCTATCGGCTATACCTAAATCTATAGCGATCGCTCTAGCTGTTAGTTGATGATCACCAGTAATCATTACGGGGCGAATACCCGCTTCTCGACATTCTTGTACGGCAGATCGCACTTCTGGGCGGGGTGCATCTAGCATCCCCACTAAACCCAACCACACTAGGTTTTGTTCTGCGGCTTCATCATCACCTTCTGGGGGAATTTCACTACAAGGTTTATAGGCAAAACCTAGTACCCGTAAACCTTTACTGGCCATTTGGTCGTTAGCAGTGAGAACATTTGCCCGATGTTCCTCAGTAATCGCCACAGTATGTTTGCCTAAATAGATGTGAGTACACCGAGCCAAGGTTAGTTCTGGTGAACCCTTGGTAAACATTAAATAGGGTTGGGAGTCGATCAAGTTGGAAATTGCTGGGTCAATAGCAGTTAAATTTGCTTCACCTGTAGCGATTTCTTCGACTTGACAAACTACACTCATCCGCTTACGTTCCGAAGAAAAGGGAAACTCAGCTACACGAGGTAATTTACTATTCCATTGGTCTTTTTCAATACCTGCTTTGCCGGACAAAGTAATTAAAGCGCCTTCTGTGGGGTCGCCTAAAATTACCCATTCCCCTTTTTCTTGTTGTAAAACAGCATCATTACAAACTGTGCAAGCTACTGACAGTGCTGGGAGTTCTGGAAATTCTTCTGTGGAGATTTTTTGCCCATCTAACTGAAAATCCCCAATGGGAGCATAACCTTCTCCAGTCACACGAAAAGTTTGGTTATTGGTGTATACAGACTGAACCACCATTTTATTTTGGGTCAGAGTCCCGGTTTTATCAGAACAAATGGTGGTGACAGAACCTAGTGTTTCCACTGCTGGCAGCTTGCGAATCAGGGCGTTGCGGCGTACCATGCGCTGTGTACCCAAAGCCAGGGTAACAGTAATTACGGCTGGTAAACCTTCAGGAACAACAGCCACAGCCATACTCAAGGAAACTTCCAACAGTTCTGTGAAGTTACTAAACCCTCTGGCTTGAATTACGCCACCGATGACGACTAGAGCTACTAAAATTAAAGAACCGCTAACTAGTACATTCCCTAACTGGGTCATCCGTTGTTGCAGGGGAGTGGGTTCATTTTCCACCGACTGCAACATGGCAGCTATTTTGCCCAGTTCCGTTTGCATTCCGGTGTTGGTGATTACTACCTTAGCCCGACCTTGAACCACCTCTGTTCCTTGAAAAACTGCGTTCAAGCGATCGCCCAAGGAGGTATCTGGTGATAATGTCAAATTAGCTTGTTTATTTACTGCTTCTGCTTCGCCCGTCAGGGCCGACTCGCGCACTTGTAAATTAGACTGTTCTATCAGACGACCATCAGCAGGTATTTGTACACCAGCTTCTAGCAGCATCACATCCCCTGGTACTAAATCCTTAGCCGCTACTTCTGTGAGTTTTCCATCGCGGAGCACTCTCACCACTGGGGAGGATAATTGTTTGAGGGCAGCAAGGGCTTTTTCGGCCCGGCTTTCTTGGACATAGCCCAAAATACCATTGAGGATGACGATCGCTAAAATAGCAACAGTATCTTTGAATGGCACTTCACCAGGTTTAAAAGTACCTGCTCTCCAAGCCATAAAGTCCAGAAAACCAGACACAAAGGCTACACCAATCAGCATCAACAACATGATGTTTGTGAACTGATCCAGCAGAATTTCCCAAGCGCTGCGGCCACCATGTTCTTCTAGTTCGTTGGGGCCGTATTTTTGCAGCCTTTGTTGAACTTCTGGGGTTGTTAAGCCACTATCTGCGTTACTATCAAGCAGGTCTAGTACTTTTTCAACTTCTAAACTATGCCAAACGGCGGCACCTTCAGGCAAAGAATGAGCAGACATCGTGTAGGTAACAGGAAATGATTACAAAATTCGATCTTAATTTAGTGATGGCAGAAAAACCATCAACTAAAGTTACATTAGATTATGGTTAAACTGTACAGGTTTAAGGGAAATTCTTGAATTTTGCCGATTTCCCTTGTCAGTATCCTCAGTAACCTTACTTAAAGTTTGGTTTTTGACATCACATTTTAATGAAACATAAGCACGATAGAAGTCCCGAATTGGGTGACAGCAATTATGCCACAATTGATTCTAGGCGTGCTAAACCATGAACATAAGATGCTAAATATGAGTTTTGCACTTCCTAGTTTGACTGCTGGCCAGATGTTTGGGCAAAGGACGATTCGACCTCTTACTGCTGCTACCATCTATGGTATTGCTTTTCTCCAAGATAAACTGCTGGCGATCGATACGATCAAAGGACATTTACTAGAAATAGACCCCCGCACTGACAATAGTAGAATTCTCAACCCCCATCAAGTGCGAGAATTTCAAGAGGTGACTGGGTTGGCTATCTGGGAAGATACCCTCTGGGTAACTCGTGGCAATAGCGTTTATCTATGTAAACTCGCTTCTCTGGGTTTAGAACACTTTGTTACTTTACCTTATACGGCTGATGGGGTGGCTGTTTGGGAGTCAACAGTCTATGTCAGTTGCCAGAGATTGGGCTATATTTTGATTTTTGACCGGGAAACCAAAAAGGAAATTACCAGGTTTTATACTCCCGGTGTGGGCATAGAAAACTTAGCAGTCAGTGCTGAAACTCTGTGGATCTGCGATCGCACTGAGCAAACAGTTTATTCTCTGGATAGGGCTACCGGGGAAATTCGCTTTAGCGTATTAACTCCTTTTGCTTCTCCTACAGGTATCGCTATTGAAGACTATAGTCCCACAAATCAAGATACCCTCTACGTGGCTTACTCTTCAGAAGAACCTTACATCCGCGATAACCCCAATGCTGACCCCAATCATCAATTAACTTACCGCGATCGCACTTTTATTCATCCGCTTTATTACCACCATGAAGAAAGCAAGCATTATGCCCTTTCTAATGGTTATCTAGTGGAAATGTCCTATGTAGAAGAAATCTCTCCCCTGGATGAAGTATATTTACCTAATGTAGAATGGCGGATCGCCCTCCCCTCAGAAACTGAACGCCAAAAGGTCAAACAGGTTGAATACATTGGTTTACCCTTCACAGAGGAAGTAATCGAGGGACAACGAGTAGCTGTGTTTAAATTTGATGCCCTCACCCCTGGAGAGCGGCATATTTTTGGCTGGAAGGCACTACTAGAAGTCAGAAGTATCAAATATCGCCTTACTCCCAAAGATGTAGAAGAATTGCCAGCACTCACTCCAGAGTTACAAAGTCGTTACTTAGTCGATGATGACGACTTGGCTATGGATACCGCTACAGTCCGTCGCGCTGCTCGTGAGGCTGTTGGTTCGGAAACCAACCTGTTGCGGAAAATGTACAGTATCCGCAATTATGTCTATGATGAATTATCCTATGGCATCAAGCCCTACATCGATACCCCGGATGTGGTTTTAGAACGGGGTGTAGGTTCTTGTGGGGAATATGTAGGTGTATTACTGGCCTTATGTCGTTTAAATGGCATTCCCTGTCGGACAGTTGGTAGGTATAAATGCCCAGCTTACGCAGAACAGCAAGGAGTACCTTTACAACCTGACTTCAATCATGTCTGGTTAGAATTTTACATCCCCAATTTTGGCTGGTTGCCCATGGAATCTAATCCTGATGATGTCAGTGATCACGGCCCTTATCCGACACGTTACTTTATGGGATTATCCTGGTATCATATAGAAATAGGTAAAGGGATTCCCTTTGAAACCTTGACTAGTAACGGCAATCGCCTAACTAAGGAAGATATCCCTATTGGTGACTTGGCAATTAATCACATTCGGTTTACGATTCTTAAAGAATTACCACCCTTCTGATTAAGGAACTAAGAGTCGTGAACGAGTAGTCAGTAATAAGACTGAGACACAGGGCAGTTTCAAGTATTGAATTTGCCCTGACTCTAGGCTGCGTCAGCTTCTAAAGCAATGCCTGGTAAAATTTATCAAAAATTAACATCTTGTGGGCAAAGCTTAATTGTTAGTTAACTCAGTCTCAGTAAATTCTAGGTTTAACTAGTAAAATATGAGCCTGTAGAATTTTCTGAAAAATTAAAAAAAGATTAAAGTTCAGAATCGTCAAGGTCGAATTTACACGGTTGACGCTGCTTCAAATTTGCATAAAAACAGACTAAGGAGCAGTTGTTAAATTACAAGATAATAATGTACGGGTATTAAAATGTGAGTAACTTTACAAGGTTTGATTCTGAAAAAACTGTAGAACAAACACCAGCCTCAAAAATGCCAGGAGGTACATTGGACTCAGCTCACAACCCTCATTACTGTTCTTATGAAGAGCAGCAACTATATCAGCATCTACTGCATTTGGTACAAATGGAACCTCCTAGCCAAATGATTGAGCGGTGTAGAGCATTATTTGTGGAGGGTGCAGGCTATCCTGAACCAGAAATTCTCTTAATTCTGGACAAAATTACAGCATCTAAAAAAGCCACGGAAGAATTTAAGTTCTTCCTGAACCGTTGCTGTCATATTTTGATTAACCGTTGGCACATGCAACCACAATTGCATGGCTCAATAGCGGAATTGGTGAATTTATTTGAAACCGCACCCACAAAATCTAGAACAACGAGTATTCGTTACCGGGAAATTAGACGGTTAAGGGAATTAATCAAGCTGTTTACCACCAGTGAACAGTACGTTATACTAAGGAGATTTACTCAGGTTGTTAATCAACCGAAAGTGACGGAAGATAGCGTTCCAGAAAATCAGCCTCTAGTAACCTTAATTCGACGCTATCCCTATTTGTATGAACACTGTTTAATGAGTGAAGATTCTACATTTGAGCAGCAACAAACAGTGAAGCATCTACAAACACAGATCCAAAAGAAATTTGAGGTTGATTTATCCCATTATGTAACTTACAAAGTCCGACGCGCTCAGGTCATCAAGAAAGTATCGGAAACTGAAGCCAACCGCATTTTACGTCCGATTGAAAATCCTACATTACTGAGCGATCGGGAACTCTATGCTACTCTCAAACAATTTATGGGGAGATCTGATGGAGGTCAAACTTACCAAGAATCTGCTCAAAGATTTCTGAAATATAGCACTCAAGTTTCTAACTTCCGGGCTTTTAAAGATGATTTGTATGAGTATTTAATTTCTTCTGTTGATGGACAATATGGCAAACGCCAATTTAATCAACGGTTATACAACCAGTTACAAAATACTTTGCCACAAGCTGATTCACAAAAACTCAATGATTTCTTAGTTGTGAGAACTTGTAGTCAGTTACTCAACTTCTTAGTTGTTAATAGTCTATCATCACCACAACACTTTACTTTTGTAGACTTGATTACTAATCAAGGTACATTAGTCACCATCGGGTTATTGTTGAAAATCGTCTTAATTTGCCGGAAAGTTAGACCTCACCTAGAAAAAAGATTAGCGGTTTTATTTAATCACTATGAATCTGCTACTACCAATTGTATTGGCTGGTTAGTCAAGGTTCTAGAGCAGTTAAATATTGCCCTCAGTATCCATTTTGGGAATATTGATTTATCACTATTCACGCAAATGGTTTAATGCTCAGTTGTTAATCGTGAGCGACATTTTTTGGTCTAGGGTGCATCGAGGACGGTTGAAATTTGGCAAACTCACAGATAGAGTTGAATGAGCAAAAACGGCAGTGATTACCGGGGTTAGGCGGAAAAATTTGGCTGAAGTTTTTGGCTTCTGCCTGGTAATTCTGTAAGTCTTGCTGGTGCTGATGGGCAATATGAGCTAATTCTAATTCTAGGGATTTTAATTCAGTATTACTAATAGTAATTAACTCAGATTTTTGACAAATTTCTAAGTTATAAAAAGAAGCTACTGCTGTTTTACCAGGGTAAAGATAACGGGCAGCTAGAAGGTAAACTAGAGCTTGACGGCGATCGAAAGCTGATTTACCAGTTTTAAAATCTAAAATATGTAAAGTGCTATCAGAATCAATAAACACACAGTCCATTGTGGCATAGAGCCGAAAACAATAATTCTCCCGTTCAATCAAAATCGGTTTAGGATAACCTTCGTCACCGGCGGTAAGTTGCAAAATGCGTTTACCCAATAGCAAGGGAGAATTCTGATATTTGCGTAAAATTAACAGTACCCGTTGCTTAACTAAATCCGCAAAATTGCTTAAGCCTAATAGTTGTGCTACCTTCTCTACTCCATCAGCCTGTTTTAACCAATGCAAGTGATGATGAAATTCATATACACCCTTTTGAGCCAGGATGCCAATTCTTTGAGGAATAGTAGCTTGGTCTAATAATGCTTTAACCTGTGGTTCATGCTGCCGCGCTTTAATGAAACCTCTTCTCATTTGGCAATGCCAGTGTTCTTGCCCTGTAACTGGGGCAATCAAAGACCAAAGGTGGTAACTGGCAAAGGGGCGATTGGGGGTTGACATTGTTCCGGGACAGTGAGAGAAAATACCTGGGGATACTTGCGGCTACACGCACTTTGCGGGAAGCTTCCTAATAGTAGAAATGATGCACGGGAGAGAGTGGTCAAAATGAG
>DATGXQ010000490.1:0-10859 GCA_035298905.1 Nostocaceae cyanobacterium
GGGGTGATGGGGTGATGGGGTGATGGGGTGATGGATATTTATTCATATTTTCTGTTCCCTGTTCCCTCTTCCCTGTTCCCTGTTCCCTGTTCCCTATTAGTTATACTCACGCCAAACGCCGACTAAAGAACCTTGCACCTCTACTTGCAGGGCTGGCACTTCGATCGGCGTATATTTAGAATTAGCTGGTTTGAGGGTGACAACTTCGCCTGAACGGTAAAAACGTTTTAAAGTTGTACCGTATCCGTCCACTCTAGCGGCGACAATAGTGCCATTTTTCAATTGCTTGGGTTCTGATACAGGACGTAAAAATACTAAGTCCCCATCAGCAATGTGATCTTCAATCATACTATCGCCACAGACGCGCAAAGCATAACTGCGGGGTGGGAGAGCGACATTAGAAAGGTCTAAATGTTCCACTGCATCGGTATAAGGTTCAATTAAACCCCCAGCAGCGATCGCTCCTAAAATTGGTACTCCATTCCTGACAGAATGTAAAATGCGAATAGTCCGCGCCTTACCTTCATTCCAATCAATATAGCCTTTGTTACGTAAATGCTCCAAACGGCTCTGAATCGGTGCAGGCGATCGTAAATTCATCGCATACATCATTTGGCGGATCGATGGCGAATGCTGATGCAGCCGAATATATTCCGCCAACCATTCATATAACTCTTGTTGAGCTTCAGTTAGTTTTTCCATAATGCGATCGGGAAGTAATTAATAAATGTCCCTAGAACATTGGTACTACAAAAATCTTCCCTTAACAAGATATAAAGTTAAAAATTTTGGAGGCAAAAGGGAGATAATTTTCTAGACTTTTGCCTATTTTTTTGGAGTTTTTGAACTTTTACCTTTTATTTTGCCCCTAAAATACTAGCGAGTAAAGCCTTTTGAGCGTGTAATCTGTTCTCTGCCTGATCCCAAACTCGTGATTGAGAACCTTCGATTACTTCCTCAGTAATTTCTTCACCGCGATGGGCTGGTAAGCAGTGTAAAACAATTGCCTCTGGATTGGCAAGTGTTAAAAGTTGTTCAGAAATTTGATAGGGTTGAAAAACTGGCAACCGGTTATCTGCTTCTGCTTCCTGACCCATACTTGCCCAAACATCAGTATAGAGAACATGAGCGCCCTTAGCAGCCAATTCCGGATCATTTGTGAGCAAAACTTCACTTTGATTATTTGCTATAGCCTCAGCTTTGGCCACAATTCCCGCATCTGGTGCATAGCCTTCTGGAAAAGCCACCCGCACATTCATTCCTGCCAAAGCACAACCCAACAACAGGGAATTAGCCACATTATTCCCATCCCCAACATAAGTTAGAGTCAAACCCTTCAAACTGCCAAAAGACTCTTGAATTGTTAATAAATCAGCCAAAATTTGGCAGGGATGCTCTAAATCAGTCAAAGCGTTAATTACCGGAATTTTGGCATAGTCCGCAAAAATTTCCAATTCCGACTGAGCAAAGGTGCGAATAGCTAAAATATCCAAATAACGGTCTAACACCCTAGCCGTATCCTGTATAGGTTCTCCGCGACTCACCTGAGTGACATTAGGGTTAAGGTCAATTACCTGTCCCCCCAGTTGATACATTGCCACAGTAAAACTCACCCGCGTGCGAGTAGAAGCCTTAGAAAACAGCAAACCCAAAACTTTATGACACTGCAACTTCAGTTGCCCAGATTTGAGTTGTGTTGCTAATTGCAACAATTCGTAAAGTTCAGGAGAACTAAGATCCGCCAGACTTAAAAAATCTCGTCCGTTCAATGCTGCCATGCTTGTAGTTGATTAATAATTTTGTAGTGGTTTAACCCAGCCGTGTAAAAAAATACATTCGGCAGACTGTAGGCAAGATTTTGCAGACAGCCCAGAATTGGAGTTAATTTTTGTAATGAATAATAATTTACCAAGTTTAACTGTACTTAAAATGACGATTTTCGCCCCTGACCGCCTAAAAACCGATGTAACTATCCAAGGAGTGAAAATCCTTCTGATGACTTGGCAGTTAAGAAAAGAAAAAATATTTGTCCAAACCACTAGACAAAAAGTTAAACTATGATAAGATTAGAAATCGGTGAGCAATCCAACTCCCTGACCCGCCAGCATAGCACAGCGGTAGTGCATCCGACTTGTAATCGGAAGGTCGTCAGTTCAATCCTGACTGCTGGCTTACCCCGAAACCC
Organism: Nostocaceae cyanobacterium; assembly: GCA_035298905.1. Taxonomy (GTDB): domain Bacteria; phylum Cyanobacteriota; class Cyanobacteriia; order Cyanobacteriales; family Nostocaceae; genus DATGXB01. Next base: position 2,186 of record DATGXQ010000490.1, read on the forward strand.
TTGCCACAGCAAGGGTTTTGTCATTTCTAGCCAAAATTTAGCCTCTGTTTTTTGTATATTTCCAGCACAGCGAATATGCCTGAATCTCCTTGAATATGCTTGAATAGGGGATTAGATTAGTCCAAATTTAGTCCAAAAAAAAATGGCTAAAATAACTGTTGATGATGTCAATGGCAGACTAAAAGCAGCCAATATTGGAGTTACAGTGGTAGTGCGTGGGGGTAAAATTTCGCTGCGAGCAACTTTCCCCCCAAAACCAGGAAGTGGTAAAACTGAATGGTATCAGCAAAGGCTAGCACTAGGCATTTACGCCAACCCAGCAGGGCTACAAGAAGCAGAGGCGAAGGCGAAGGAAATTGGTGGATTACTGGCTCAAGAAAAATTTGACTGGCGAAACTACATAGAAGTAAAGGAAGAGGAGGAGAAAACCGATCTGGAGATGTGGATCGAGCGATATGAAGCAGATTACTATGCTCGAAAAGGTAAAACGCCGACCACAATCAACACATGGAAATCCGATTACCTACCCGCGTGGAAATTACTCAAAGACAGGGAATTAACAAAAGAGGATTTAATCTCTGCGGTAAGTGAAGTACCCGCGAATAGCAGGAAACGTAAGCTGGTATGTGAGAAGCTAGAAAATTTAGCAAAATTTGCTGGGCTGACGGTAGACCTTAGCCCCTACATCGGCAACTACAGTTTTGATAAGGCAACCCCCCGTTACATTCCCTCAGATAAAGAAATAGAAGCAACCAGGGAGCTTTTGAGCGACAATCCTGCTTGGCAATGGGCATTTGGTGTAATGGCTACCTACGGACTCCGACCCCATGAGGTTTTTTTCTGCCGAATTTCGCCACAGTCGCCACATATCCTAGAAGTAGCAGATGGTAAGACGGGCACTCGGAAAGTTTACCCCTATCATCATTACTGGGCTGTGAACTGGCAATTATATCGAATTAATAAGCCGCCAGTCACAGGAAAGACTTTTAAAGACTATGGACAGAGGGTGAGCAAGTTTTTCGCCCGCAGAAAAATAAAATTTACCCCCTACTGCCTCCGGCATAGTTGGTGTATTAGATTGTCCTCAGAGTACAAAATCCCTGTCACGGTCGCCGCAGATTGGGCAGGTCATGAGCCAGGGATTTTTATGAAAATTTATAATAAGTGGATTACGGATGCCCAGGAAAGGAAGGTTTTTGAAGAAAGTATTAGGAGGATCTACGAGTAGCGATGGCGGAAAGCCCACCTTAAGAGCGGGACACTACGCGAACGGCGATCGCTGTTATTGATGTGTTTACTGGTTGTCTTTATTCTGACCCCATCTCCAGTAACTTAGGTTGAATATCTCAATGCACGATAGAAGAAGTTGATTGATACTGGCGATTTTCTCACTTATAGAATCAAATCAAGTGCGCCGCTATTTTGGGCTGCTTCCAAAATTTCTCCCACCTTAAAGCCTTTTCTATTTTTCAAGCTTTCGTAACTACCAGTTCTTACAAATTTACTCGATTCCAAAAAATTACAGCAGGTTTTAAATGGTAATTTCCACTTGAGGCACAGTACACCAATATGAGTAACTATAAACTTTTGGTTTGGATGAGCTTGTTGAAGTTTATTAGCATCCTGAATTAAATCTGTATGAATAAGATTCCATACCTGTTCAGATAAATTAACCCATTCGTCACCTCTAGCATTTTTCATTTGTTCAATTAGCTGTTCTACTTCCAGAGCAAGCGCCATAATTATTATCCTAGTATTATGGTGATAGTAATTTCACATCGTTTTTTCTTTATCAGCCTTACAAACATCATGAAAATATTTACATGAAGTTAAGCTGCTGTTTTCACATCTGAGTGATAGAATTTAGCTAACATAAACTTGAACTGAGGTTTCTTTCCAGGCGTTCGGCGTGAGCTTTGTTCTTCCTTTGTTAAAGGAATCTTTAGAACTAATCCTTGATCCACAAGCGCTCGCATATAGCCACCCAATGCAGAACTATTCCAATAACCCATTGCATGAGCTATATCTAACACTAACAAGCCATTGGGATAGCTATCAAGAATCTGTAAGATTTTCTCGCAGATACTATGGGGGATATAAAATTTTTCAATTTCTTGCTCTACTAAATTTTGTGCTACCAATTTAGCCATTGCTAAATCAGCAATATTTTCACTGGTAATTGGTTGTCCAAGACCTTGGACTACAGCCTTAAACTTTCCATGAATATAATACACATTCAGGCAAATCAATTCACCAAGCCTAGCCCTCCATGACGTTGAATTTAGCTGAATCCATTGGATATCTCTCAGCATAGTCCCTCATTTATAGTGCCTGGAATAGTGGATATTAAATAATAAATTATTAATTCTAGGCAGTCAAGAATTAAAATATAATTTTTATTCAGATAGTTGATTTAAAAGCTTTTAGAAATATGCCAGCCAAAACTCAACCTGTAGAATATACAATAACCTACAAAATTCACCCTGAAAAACAAGGTGATTTACATTATGATGACTGGCACTGTGGTTATAGAGATTGTAGTGATAAAAAATTCCCTGAACATTTTTGGAATTTGATAAATAGCTCCCCAACCTCATGTAAATATTTACATGAAGAAGCCATCGGTGTGTTCTCCAATGTGCGATGGCGGAACGCCCGCTGGAGGCGATTGCTTCATAGTTATCAGGGTGCATTTCTAAAATAAATTACATCTATTAATAAAATTGTACTAATCAATTAAGCGATCGCCTCTCTCCATCCTCTAGTTCGATCGCCTTTACTTAAGAGGTATTGACAAGATAAATTTAAGATAAATTTAAGAAACACCAGGCAAGTTTACCAACTGCAATGCAACATGACAGATGACATCAAGCGCTCTACAAGAAAATTTAATCCTCTACTGGAGTCTAGGTAATGGTCAGCCGCAGCTACTGAATTGCATTGCAAAAAGATTGCTAGGAATAAAGGTAAAAAACTGGTTGAAATAATCAATACTGAAGACGAACCGTTACCAATTATTTGTATTTTTGAGGACTATCCAGATGAGTGAGGCAGCAACATTAATACCAGTGAGTATCATCATAGATATGCTGACAGCTATCAATAACCGCAACTGGCAGCAGTTCAAAGACTTAGAAATAAATTTTGCTCAAGAGCATGGTGTGGAAGTTTGGCAGGATGTTTTTAACTTTCGATTGCTGCCAGCGCTGGACAAAGATTCTAAGTCTTGGCTGTTGGTGCAAAAGTGCAACACGGGCATTAAATCAATTAAAGAAGTGGCTTAATTTCTTAGCGATCGCCTATTTGTTGTTGCTGGCCTAGAGGGGCGATCGCTCCCGATAATTCTAGTTGTGGTTTGATTGGAGTAGCCAAGAAAGCTATGCACTATGTCCATCAAAGTACACACGCTGATTGCTATTCAGGACATGATTTTATTAGTGTTTTACACGGAAGCTAATTGCTGGCAGTTCCGAATCATTAGTGCTGGCGGCTCAGTATTTGGTGAGAAGAGAATTTACTACACTCCAGAAGCAGCAGAAAAAGCGGGGCGTGATTGGCTTGGTCAGGGGAATTGAGCAGGGGCGATCGCCACTTTATTTGATCGCTTGGCATCTTTATATCCTTTTAGACTGCATATAGCCTGTAAATAACTTTTGATAAAGCAGGAATTTAATTTGGCGATCGATACTTGGTTAAATTTACCTCACTTATAAATACAAATATACTATCAATATATTGCATCCATTAATTTCCAGAAAAATTAGATACAATGTATAAAAATTTTTCTGTTAGTGTATTAAAGTTATGTAGAGAGAAATAAATGTGAACAACTTCTTGTAAAACTTTTCATGATGTTGCTTTTTACTGAAGAATGTATGCAATTACTAAATCTTTATTGCTTTATATCTCCGAAGTATATTTTTAAGTAATTATACGAGAAAATTCCCAATTACTCGTAAATAAATATACAGATAATTTTCTAGGTAAATCAACAATAAAATAGGAAATATTAGACACGACAATGAGTAGTGAACAGACAAGAAAATCAATTGAAACCATAATTGCAGAACATTGTCTTGTCGCGTCAACTGAGGACGGAATAGCAATTCTATGCCCGTCTGATGATATATTCCTAACTCTATACATTTCACATCAAGATATACTTGCAAGCCAATATGTTGGTAATGGTAGAATGACTGTAACCATAGCAACGGAGGAGAGAAAATTTTCTTTCTCTCCTGCTGATGTAACTAAAAAACGCAAAAAGTCATCTACCATGTTACCAACAAACAGCTTAATTAAAGTTATTAGTGATCAGGAACTTGCTCAAGAAGTTCTCAGTTCCCCTGTACCTGCTGGCATTGTCCGCATGAGGGACAGCAAAGTTTTATTTACTAATTCCCTAATAGAACAGACCAGTGCTTGTAAGCCTAATGATATAACAGGGTTAAGAACAGAAGACTTGTGGTTCCCTGATGAACTTTCAAAGTATAATCGTGCCCTCTTAACGGATGTTGAGCTACGAAATTATTCCTACAAGTCTCGACTCTTTAATGGACAAGCGGCTATGTTTAAAGCCGATGTGAGGTTAGTAGAGTACAGAGATGATTTATGCAGGCTTTTTCACACTCATTCATGCGAAAAAATCTCTTTTTAGCTTCATTTAATGAACTCCGTTTAATTCGTTACCACGCTCCTGAGAAGGAGCGTTTATTGTGTCTGCTACTTCAAACCCGCAGTATTTCATCAAACCTATCCAACCTTCATTACTAAATCTTTGTCCGGTTAGTGGGTTAGTTAACACAGTAGCAAGCAGCCCAAACTGTAATTGCTCGGTTAGTTCACCTTGATCTTGTAACCTCCCCGCCAAAATGTCATTAATTATCTTCACAGGCAACAAACAACGGCGCGCAAATTCCGCTTCGTTAATCTGTTCTTGCCTCATATAGTCTTTGATTAAACATATCAGCCTCTCCATTTCTTTATCTCTAGAGTGATTAACTTTTTTTGAATCGTCACTCTTATAGGTTTCACTTGCAATATCAATGAAGTCATATATGCTTAATGGTTTGCCGTGCTGGTCTGTGATAATTTCAGATGCAGCAAGTGCTACTATGGTGTTAAAGTTTGGTTTTTCAGTTTTACAACCTTCTATATTGCCAATCGCCCTAGCAGAAACATACTTGCCAGTCTTTTGCCGGATAATTTCTACCACATCATCTATAGAGTATCCTTTTGATTGACGCTGCTCTCTATATCTGCGGCCTAAGTCCGACAAACCTTTTTCAGTCCAAAACTTATATTTTTCCATAGCATCATAACTAGCTGTTCCAAGGATAGCACGTCTTATTAGCCGATACAAAAATTTACATTTCGGCATTGCGCTTCCGGTAGCGGAGTGCTAATGTAAGGGTATGCAACATATTTAACTTTTTTCACATTATTAACAGCCAATGTCGAAAGTAACAATGGTGAGGATGCCCTTAGCATTGAAAAACCGCCTAAAGGCTAGGGCATCAACTGAAGGCAAAACCCTGGAACAAGCTGTAAAGGAAGCCATCGAACTTTATTTGAATCAAGAATCTGATTTAGCGATCACCGCCAATGGTGAGGCTGCATAACTATATCGATCACCCCCAATTGTTAAAAACAAGGATTCAGACTTTAGCAGCAAGGCTTGAATATGCTTGCAGTGATAGAACATCAAGATGCTTTAGTGGTTGATTCTAGATTGATAGCTGAAGAACTGGGTATTAGCCACGAAGCCTTCATGAAAACCATCAAAAAGTATGAAAGCAAAGTGGAGCAAAGGTTTGGCTGTATCCGATTTGAAATCGGAGTCCCAGACAGCCCCACCGGCAACCCTCCCAAGTACGCACTTCTGACAGAATCTCAAGCCACCGCCTTGATGACTTTCTCTCGCAACACAGATCAAGTCATTGAATGCAAACTAAAACTTGTAGAAGCCTTTGAACAAGCCAAACAGGTTATCAAACAAGTCATCCCCGCCCAGCAACAAGAAATTGAATACTTGAGGCTGCAACTAGAACTGGAAAAGACCAAGCTAGCATCCAAGCAATTGGATCAAACCATGCTTGCAATGCACGGCAAAGAAATCACCTTGGCACTAAGGGGACAAGCAGACCAATTAGTGAGAGTTGAAACAGTCATCACAGAAGTTGTGAACCCCATAACCCATACATCAGAGAGGATATATACCGCCGAACAACTAAAAGCAGAAATCACCAAACGAACCGGTCAAAAAATACCCAGCCTCAAATGGTTTACTGAACAGCTGCACCAACTAGGACGGGATGACTTGCTAGTACCAGTCACCAGAAGCACAACCAACGAATACATCACACCAGACAAATTGGAAGAAGCGATCGCCCTCGTATTTGGTCAGCACAAACAACTACTAATCACAGAACAAACCAATAGGTAAATGACATGAAAATACAAAACTGTTAGGAGAAGAAAAATGTATTTGAACTACCTATACCTGGCGGGGTGCTGAAAGAATGACCCCAGAAGATATTGAACTAATTCGTGAGATTTTCAGAGACGAAATTCAACAAGCTATCAGCACATTAACCAGAAATTCCACACCCGCAATTAGGGAATGGTACGACGTAAAAGATGCCCTCGAAACTTTGGGTATTTCCCCCGACTATTTCCGGGATTTAGTGAAGCGTGGTTTCTTCCGTCCAGAAATAGACTTTAGGGATATCCGAGCGCCGGGAAGTGCAAAACCCAAATATCAGTTTCACAAAGACAATTGTCAGAAAAAACTGAGCCAAAACCCGGCTAAAAGAAAAGTTTACTCCATCAAAAAACCACAAAGTGCTTAATCTCAACCAGAGAAGAAGCAATCACCTACGGTGGGCGTTCCGCCATCGCCTTCGTATTCAGTCAACACAAACAACTAATAATCACAGGAGAAACAGATGGCTAAATGGCACGACAAAAACACAGCTGTAACCTTCTCTAATGACCATATCATCCCCCCCTGTAGGACTTACAGAATCAAGTCAGAGGAAATTGCTAACGTTGGTACACAACTCAATCTAAGCAAACTCACCCAACCACAAGTTTTTAAACCCAATTTAAACCAAAAACCACGCCCTTACATTCAGAATCTCCAGCAACAGGTAAAAGAGCGCAACGCCCAAATTGTCCAACGTGCCAGAAATGGTGAAACTCCAGAAGCGATCGCCGAAGATGTAGGTCTAGCAGTTTCCACTGTAAAAACCGTCCTCCGCAAAGCCGGAATCTTCTTTAAGAAATAACTTCTTGAAAATATTTACAACACCTAAGACTATGACATATATCCTAGCTCTTGGTTCTTCGTATAACTATGAAATTTCTGGGAACGGGCTTGGAATTGTGCCAAATCCTTGCCGCGCCACAGACAAATCCCTATATGCAGACCAGTTAACACCAGTCGAAGCTAAAAAACTAGCGATCGCCATACTCGCACAAGACTTTAATATTCTGAGTGACCATCTCTCAACTATTCTGGACCGGCAACTTATCCACCAAATTCTACACCAAGCCCAATCCATTCAAAAATTAGGTCTAGGGCTAGATGATGGACAAACAATCAAAGTTTTAGAACAACTAATCAAAGCCAGGTTATTCGACAAAAACGGTGTATTAGACGCAGAACTTGTAGGTGAGAAACTAGCTGATATCATCAACCAAGCCTTAGATGATAATCAGCCAAAAATCAAAGTCCAAACTTCAGTAGGAATTGACCTGGAAACATTAGTCACACAAGTTTACACCCAATATCTTGCCAGCAAAAAAACTCAAGAAGAACTAGCCAAAATCAACCAGCAAAGAAATCTAGATAAATCCATCAGCCAATTCATTCAAGAATTAGATAAAATTCTTAATCCTCAAATTTCACAACAATTAGAAAATCTTAGCTTCTTGCCCATCGACGAATTGAACGGCAATTTTGAAAGATTTAGTGAGGAAGTAAATTACAAACTAATTCAAGCTGAATTTACATACTGTCACGCTACATTCCAAATTGAATCACTAATGCATGGGTATTGGAAGATTTCTTTAATTCAAGAAAGTTTCACAGGATGTATAGAGGATGAGTACCGAGAAAGTTTTGAAGTTCAGGAAACTAAATTACAGACTGATTTACTAATCGTTATGGGCGAAATCAGGGCAAGATTAGAAGCTCATCTTCAAAAAAGTTCTGAACAAAATCTACAGCCATGTTAACACCAAGCGATATTCACAAAATCCGCCAAATCATCAAACAAGAAATACGTAATTCTTCTAAAGCCCAACCCAACACCAAACCCCAAAAACTTACTAACAGGCATAGAAAAATTACCAAACAAACAGAATCTGAATGGTGTGATACTAGCCCTGCTTTCGGCATCTTAGGACTAGAATCAGCCCAACAACTACGCAATCTCATCAAAAATCAAACCCTCCAACCAAACATTCACTACAGAAACGCAGGCACAAATAAAAAGCCTAAATACCAATTTCACATTACAAAATGTAGAGACAAAATCCCATGCCATTGCTAACAAATCAAATCAAACATTTCTACCTAGAAGAAATTGCTATTCCTCCCGACTTGCAACCCAACCCAGCAGCCTTTGAACGCATCATCAAAATTTTCAACAGCACTCAGGAACTTACC
>DATGXQ010000491.1:0-52600 GCA_035298905.1 Nostocaceae cyanobacterium
GTGTGGGAGCGCTCTAAAGCTCTAGGTGTCTTGAATTTGCGATTATTAAGTCGTCATAACCTCAGCAATGCTCTAGCGGCAGTGGCAGTAGGTCGGATTTTGGGCTTAGAATTTGGTGAAATTGCCAAAGGTTTAGCTACCTTTGAAGGTGCAAGAAGACGCTTTGAATTTCGAGGCGAAGCTGGGGGGATTACTTTTATTGATGACTATGCCCATCATCCTAGTGAAATTCGTGCTACCTTAGCCGCAGCCCGTCTCCAAGCTAGACCGGGACAAAGAGTAGTTGCTATCTTTCAACCCCATCGCTATAGTCGGACACTAACTTTTTTAGAAGAATTTGCCGAATCTTTTACCCATGCTGATTTAGTAGTGCTGACTGATATTTACAGTGCTGGGGAACCCAATTTAGGGCATGTGAGTGGAGAACAGTTAGCAGCAGCAGTGAGCCAGCAGCACCCACAGGTAGTTTACCAACCCAATTTACCCTCAATGTGTGAGTTTTTATTAGCAACTCTACATCCAGGGGATTTAGCACTATTTTTGGGAGCAGGAAACTTGAATCAAGTGATTCCTGAAGTTATTGCCACACTTTGCCAACCAGCTCAAGCTACATCCTAAATTTAAGGAGATTGGCTAAATTTCTAACTCAGTAACAACTAGACCCATCTTTTAAATAAGTTAATTTAATTACCGTAGCTTTACGGTAAAAAATCAATGTCAAAAATTTACCAACAAAAGTCACAATGATAACTTCCCAGGCAGCTGGAAACATCTGCAAAGTTTCTGACCTTACTCCACAGCAGCAAAAAAAAGATCATGGGGTTGATAGTGAAGTAATTTACTTACCAGGTACTGATTGCGTACTAAAACCCCAAGCTTATCTATCAGCATTTACTTCCTATCGGGTTGGGGGAGCAGCTGAATGGTATGTGGCTCCCCGTAATTTACAAGCACTACAAGCCAGTATCCAGTATGGGAAAGAACATAATTTACCCATAACTATCTTAGGTGCTGGCTCGAATTTATTAGTTAGCGATCAGGGGATCGCTGGGCTAGTAATTGCAACACGCCACCTTCGTTCTAAACATTTTGACCCAGAAACTGGTCGGTTAACTGTGGCCGCAGGAGAGCCAATTCCTGGTTTGGCATGGGAAGTAGCAGAGCTAGGATGGCAAGGGTTAGAGTGGGCCGTGGGTATCCCTGGCACAGTCGGCGGTGCAGTGGTAATGAATGCCGGAGCGCATAATAGCTGCATTGCAGAGATGTTAGTTAGTGCCGAGGTGCTGTTACCTGATAACACAATCAAAACAGTCACCGCAGCTGAGTTAGGCTACAGCTACCGCACTTCCCTACTACAAGGGAGCGATCGCATTATCACTCAAGCCACCTTCCAACTACAACCAGGGGCAGATCCCGCCCAAGTTTTGGCCACTACCAAGCAACACAAACAGCATCGCCTTAGTACCCAACCCTATAACTTTCCCAGTTGTGGCAGTGTTTTCCGTAATCCTAAACCCTACACAGCCGGTTGGCTAATTGAGCAAACCGGTCTCAAAGGCTATCAAATAGGCGGAGCGCAAGTAGCACAACTCCATGCCAATTTTATTGTTAATCGTGGTGGAGCTAAAGCCAATGATATTTTTAGCCTGATTCGCCATATTCAACATTCTGTTCAAGAACGTTGGTCAATTTGGCTAGAACCAGAAGTAAAAATGATTGGTGATTTTCAAGCAGCTGGGTAGGGAAATAGGGGAGAAGAGGGGAGAGGGGAGACACGGAGAGGGGAGAAGAAGATAGGAGAGGGGAAAGGGGAGAAATAAGAGTCTTTTTCTGTCCCCACGTCCCTATGTCAGAGCGTCAGAGCGTCCCCGTGTCAGAGTGTCTCCCCTCTCCTTGCGGAGACGCTACGCGAACACCGCTTCCTCCTCTGCCTAATCCCCAATCACTAATTCCCAATCCCTAATCCCTAGCCCATCTATAATTGAATTTGATTTGTTATTGAAAGCACACACGGACAATCAGTTATGACAGGAAAAGGACAGGGTTTTGGCTTTCCCGGTTTAGGAAAAATGAAAGAACTGGCCGAAGCTTTTAAAAAAGCGCAGCAAGTTCAAGAAGGTGCCAAGCGTCTCCAAGAAGAATTAGAGCAAATGGAGATTCAAGGAGAAGCTGGTGGCGGCTTAGTCAAGGTGATTGTCAGTGGCAACCAAGAACCCAAGCGGGTGGAAATTTCCCCACAGGCTATAGCAGAAGGAACAGAGGTACTTTCTGACCTGGTGACAGCAGCCATGAAAGATGCTTATAGAAAATCCACAGATACAATGCGGGAGCGGATGGAAGAATTAACCAGTGGGCTGGAATTACCTGGGTTATAGTCATTAGTCGCTAGTTATTAGTCAGTAGCCAGTGCTAACTCAACTGTACGGGCGAACAGCCGTTCGCCCCTACTGACAATTGACAACTGACGCACAAATTGAGATTTATGGCTTATACGTTGCTATTTGTCTGCCTGGGTAATATTTGCCGATCGCCCTCAGCAGAAAATATTATGAATCACTTGATAGCACAGGCTAATTTAAGTGATCAAATCCTTTGTGATTCTGCTGGTACTTCCAGTTACCACATCGGTAGCTCTCCTGACCGACGGATGAATGCTGCGGCTTTCCAAAAGTTGGGAATTCAATTACGTGGTCAAGCTCGTCAGTTGCAAAAGTCCGATTTGCAAGAATTTGATTTAGTTCTGGCGATGGATAAAGATAATTATCAGGACATTCTCGCCCTCGATCGCTCTGGACAATATCACCACAAAGTCCAGTTAATGTGTGATTTTTGCTCTAAATACGACTTAAAAGAAGTTCCAGATCCCTACTATGGCGGAACTGAGGGATTTAATCAAGTGATTGATTTGCTTGTAGATGCTTGTCAAGGTCTACTAAAACACATTACCAGCCAGCAGTAGGAGGTAGGGGGGCAGAAGAGACACGGGGACGCGGGGAAGTGGGGACACGGAGAAAAGAGACGCTCTGACGCGGAGACGCGGGGACGCGGAGAAAGAAAGACAAAGAAAGACTAAGTAAATTCTCCCCTCTCCCCTCTCCCCTCTCCTTGCGGAGACGCTACGCGAACGACCTGTCCTCCCCTCTCCCCTCCCCGTGTCACTATTCCACCAACCCATGTTTCAAGGCAAAACGCACTAATTCTGCCCGGTTACTGGTGGAAGTTTTTCTTAATAAACTACTGACGTATTTCTCTACTGTCCGGGGACTAAGGTGTAACTGATGCCCCATTTCCGCATTAGATAAGCCATGAGTCAATAACTCTAGGACTTCCTGCTCCCTCGTAGTCAATGATGAGAGCATCTGGGGTTGCTGAATTTTCGTTACTAGAGAGTTAGGTAGGGCTTTGGTGGAGGTAGTATTACCTGAACTCTCTGGCTGAGAAAGTCGGTATTCTGATTGAATAATTTGCGATCGCTCCAGTAAATTACGAATAGCTGCGGCTAATTCTTCTAGCTCAAAAGGTTTAGGTAAGTATAAATCACAACCTGACTGATAACCTAATATCCTCTCTTGGGTTTTGGTTCTTGCTGTTAACAAAATCACAGGCAATAATCGAAATGCTGGTTGTTGACGCACCCGCCGTACCAGTTCATAGCCATTCATACGTGGCATGACAATATCCGTGACAATTAAATCAGGATGGTACTCCTCGACTATCGTCAAAGCTTCTTGACCGTTATCGGCTGTGAGTACAGTATAGCCGGACAGTTCAAGATAATCGCTAATCGATAGACGAGTGCCCAAATCGTCATCCGCTATCAGGATCGTCAAGGGCATGGACAGTACACCCCTAGAATTTTACTTACTAAGTAATTTATCAACACAGACAATCATAGTGTTCTTATGTTTCATCGTAAGACAGGATTATCCCCTAATGACTGCCTGAAGAGTGATTTATAAAGAAAATCTTAAATCTGAGAAAGTTTTAATCAAGTTTAACCCAATTGGGCTGCTATTTTGATGATCAAAGGAGGATTTTATAATTGGTGACAAGAGAGCTAAAAGTAGTAGTAATTGCTCACTCTTGGATCAATTAATATTGATAGTGAAGATATTTGTCAAATTCTCACTGAGAAACTAAATATATATGCTCAAGATCATAACCATGCTAAGTCTAAATACAAATAATCGCCAATTCTGGGGAAAATAGATCACAAAGTCAGATTAATGCTGTGAATTTTTAGCTAAAGATTGACCGAAAAGATACTGGGTAATAGGAAGAATTAACTTCCCATAGGTGGTAAAGTCCCCTGAATTTATTGATGGAATCTCCAATCCACCTCTGGGTGAGGCTTTCTGTTGCTAATGCTATGAACACAGCCAGTGGCTCATCGGGAGCTACTACGGTATACTTTTTTCCCCAGCATCAAGAAGCAAGTAGCATGGAACCGCCGCCAGCGACTATCTTTCTCAGACCAAGCTGGCGTACCAATCCCCTAATAGCAAATTATCAGCCAATTTGTAGGCATATTCAACGTACCCAAAATTTTCAATGACTGACAAAACAGATAGTTACAAAGTAATCAGCGATAATCGCCAAGCCCGTTATTTATATGAAATCTTGGAAACCTACGAAGCCGGAATTCAGCTGACAGGAACCGAGGTAAAATCAATTCGTGCGGGTAAGGTTAATCTCCAAGATGGCTATGCTCTAATACGCGATGGTGAAGCATGGTTAATCAACGTGCATATTTCCCCCTATACAGCCAGTGGGCAATATTTTAACCATGAGCCACGCCGCACTCGTAAGCTGTTACTACATCGCCAAGAACTTCGTAAGCTGATTGGTAAAGTGGAACAGCAGGGTTTAACCCTAGTGCCATTAAAAATGTATCTTAAACGTGGCTGGGTAAAAGTGAGTATCGCCCTTGGTAAAGGTAAAAAGCTCCATGATAAGCGAGAGGATCTCAAACGTCGTCAAGATCAGCGCGATATGCAACGAGCAATGAAGTATTAAGTTTAGATGCTCTCTAGAAAAGGGGTTAAGGTGAAGGGAAGCCTACAACCCACACCCTTTTTCAACTCAGAATATACCTTCAGCCTGAGTTAGATATCATCCCAGTTTATAGCTATAGATTGATTTGGCTCGTTTTCGGACTCGATACAGTTGTGAATAGCTTTGCAAGAGATAAGGCATTTTCACTATGAAAAGTGATTTGACGAAAACTCTGGGCGCTGGGATTTTGACTGTAAGTTTAGGAATTTTGCCCTTGACTCTACCAGCACAAGCCCAAGTGAGAACCAATCCTAGAACTGATAATGCGCCGACAACAGTATACGATCGCTATGATCGTAATGGTGTTGATTGGGGTTGGTTGGGACTAATTGGTCTACTAGGTCTAGCCGGTTTAGCAGGGAAAAGGCGTGAAGAGGAACCAACCCGTTACCGTGATCCTAATGCTCCCGGAGCGACAAGCTACCGGGACTAAGCATCTCAAAATTGAAAATGTACAAGACGGAAATAGTCAGTTGTCAGGATTAAGTTGACTGATAACTGACTATTTTTCGCCTCTAGCTTAGTATGCGGCTTCTGGTGTGGATGATTCTGCTTTGGGTGGGAGTGGCTGCCAGTAGCTAGCAACTAAGGCTACCATAAACCACCAGAGAGTATTTACTTCTGGTCTAAACCAAACTGTGTCCACCGTACCGTGAGTTAACATTCCCAATAGAGTAGCGATCGCACCAATTAACCATAGTCCCTCTCGATTAAATGATTGGCGTAATTGATTGAGTTGGAGAATGGCAGTATTAAAAATCACCACTAATAACCATAAAAAACAAGCCAAGCCAATAAAACCAGTTTCTACAGCCACCTCTAGAAAAATTGAATAGGCACTTAAAGCACTGTAACGGGGCAGTTGATAGAGTGGATAGACTTTATTAAAAGCATTGTGACCAGGTCCAATCCCAATCCAGGGGCGATCGCGGATCATCCTAAACACTGCATCCCAAACATTCCGGCGAAAATTGTTACTGCTATCTTTTCGATCTAAAAAGATACTGGCAACCCGCAAGCGTACAGGCTCAACAAATATTATTGCTATTAACAACAGCCCGATTACACTAGCAATCACAATTGGTAACAACCAAGTACGCCAAATGGGGGAAAATTCTAAATTCAACCAATAAATTGACAGGGCAACTGCTGCTAACACTCCCACCACTAAACCTAGCCAACCACCACGGCTAAAAGTTAGTATCAGGCAGGCAGTATTGACAATAAACATTGTTAATGCTAACGCTTTCCTGTACCAGCCCCGCCAAGCAAAAATCGCCACCAAACTTAAAACTACAGCTGGTAACATGTACCCGGCCAGCAAATTGGGATTACCCAAATAACTATAAACCCTTGTAGTTTTAGAGAAAGCTGACTCCTGATCAACCCAAGTTGCTAAAGGTGGAACACCTTCATACCATTGGCGAATGCCATACACACTCACAATTAGGGAAATATGTAAATACAGAGTAATTAACCAAGTGCGGATGCGGTTAATTCTTAACACCCTAGCAGCCAGAGTAAATAGCATTAAGTAAAGAGTTAAATATGCTAAATCAATTACTGCTGCTTTTTTTACAGGTGAGAAAGCAGTGGCTGCTGCGGCCACTCCCCAATATAGCAAAACTAACAAATGAATAGGGGTAACTAAAGTCCTATGGGTACTAGTTGCTTCATCAGATAAAGTCAACAGTAGCCAAAAGATGACACAAGTCCCCAGTAAAAAACCAATTAAAGTCGTAGGGACAAAAGGTGCTAGAGCATAAATTAAGCCGAGTAAAGCCGCCGCTATCCCATCTCCCCATTGAATCAAAATGCTAGTTTGTCGCCAAGAACCTAAACCACCAACTAAAAGCCGATGTAAGTAACTGGTGGACAGATATTCCTTCACAGGTAAAGACGATAAAGTAAACCATTCCCAGACTAAATTCATAAACTCCGGTTGCCACTGATTAGCACACAAGCAAAAAGCTGGCCTTGATCATAATGCTAGTAGCGCGAAAAAGGTCAACTATGGAGAATCCAAAAGTTACAAGTTTAATGTTTTTCGTTTTTTTATCCATAAATGGCGTAGTGTCACCAGTCGGTGGTCTCTTGTATGCCTAGCTAATACCTAATAGCTGCTTGTTAAACCTTAAGCATCGCTAACTACTTCCGCAGTAGTAATACTTTGTAGGGGTAAAGAAAGCACATAACGGTATCCTGACTCTGGAGAACCTTGCATGGCAATTTGTCCACCATGTAGTTCTGCTAGATGACAACTAAGTAACAACCCCAGCTTTTCCCTAGACATACTACTAGATATCTTAGTCAGGTCTGTACTTACCCCATTAACATGGGCATTTTCGGAAATTTCTCCGATCTCTTCATTTCCTAAATGCAGACTATATCTCTCTGTTTCATCCACCATGTCTAAAATTGGCAAAGGATTGATAAAGTCGATGCCATCTCCCAACCAAGGATGGGAAACCCAAACAGTAATGCTCAAGGTATCTTCTTTGTAAGATACATGAATCCGCACGATGCTACCTGTGGCGGAAATTTGAATGACACTGAAAATTAAGTGATAGAGAATTTGCCGGACTTTTTCTTTATCCAGAGGCCAAATTCGGCTGCGTCCAGGCTCAATAGATAAACGGATATCTTGCTCCCGCCGAGTAGCTACTTCTTCTAAGGTATTGATGGCTTGTTGACAGAGCATTTCAATATCTACTGGAGCCAAATTCAGCACATTTGAGCCTTCGTCCATAGCTCCTAGCTCGGTAATTTCATTGACTAATGATAGTAAATATCGCCCACTGTGCTGAATGATTTCTAAATATTCTCTCTGTTTAGTGGTTAAAGGCCCATAAATTTCTCGCCCCAAGACACTGGCCATACCTAACACAGAGGTTAAAGGAGTGCGTAGTTCTTGGGTTAACTGGCTCAACAGTTCGAGTTTGAGTTGTTTAGTGGACGTAGAATTTTTTTCTAAAATTTTAGTATTAATTTTTAAGTCTGTTACCGACTCTTCTTTAAATGGTAAGTTAATGTTGCTATTAATTGTGTTTTTTTCTGTTTTTCCTAATAGTAATCGGTTGCGCTCAAATTCACTCATGCTCCAGCGAGCAATAATTTGTAAGAATTCAATATCCCGATTTGTAAAGTTACGCGGGACAAGATCCATTACAGCTAATGAACCTAAACAATTACCCGCCGCATCGATTAGTGGCGCTCCTAAATATGAACGAATACCATAATTCCTGACTAATTGACTACTGCCCAGTAAGGAATCTGCTAGTTTATGGGTATCATTAATGACCAAAACTTGTAGATTTTCTACTACCTGACTACAAAATGACTCACGGCGTACTAGCTGGCGGGTTTGGGCAAGATTATTCATCAGTCCTAGTCTGGATAAGCCCACTGCGGATTTAAACCAGTGCAATTCATGGTCGATAAATCCTAAGATGGAAATTGGGGCTTCCAGAAAATGGGCAGCAGTTTGAGTGGCTTCTTCAAAGACGGGAATTGTTTCTGGTTGTCGCAAACCTAATTCTGACAATACTTTTAGGCGTTGTTGTTCTTTAGTTTCTAAAGAAGTCCAACCATCTTTAAGGGCTAATAATTTACTTTCAGGCTCTAACATTGCCACTGCTACCTTGAAGTTGCTAGATAGTGTATTTTTTATAACTGCTGTTTTGGGTTAAGTATTTCCCATATTAAGCATTCCCTAAATTCTTCTAAGATCAACAACTTTGCTGCAAAAACTTTTCTTCGGACTTCTCTAGGGAAATGAGAGAGGACTAATACCACTTTTCTTTGAATACCACAAATTGGCGGACAGGGGAAGCAAGGGAAGCAGGAGAGGCAGGGGGGAGAATTTTTCGCTGGAATTGAGGGAATTGGGGTAACTAGCTAGTGATAGCAAATTTTTACTGATGTTTAGTTATTCTGGCTAGAGTTTTTTTATTTTGGCTACAGTCAGGAAAAACTGCGTTAGAGGAAAAGTGTAGCAATTGAGTTTTAGTAGTCCATAAAGTTTCGATATTTATTCTTAGAGCAGAAAATAATTAGCGCATCGTCTGTGAGGAAAAATACTGAGGGAAAGAAGTCAGAAGTTAGAATTCACAAGCCGAGCAGCAATAGCTCTACGTCCAGTTATAAGTCAGAAAGCATATTGGTTGTTTGATCAGCTTTTTCACCTTCTTTCAGTAGATACTTATCTATACTTTATAGGGAATTTAGGAAAACTTTAAGAACACAGCAGTCAGGGTTCAGGAATCAAAACTCAATATTGATGCTGTTTTCTGAATTTCCACTACTTGATTCTTCTTTGTACAACAAAAGTTTACTGTTGAAGCCGAAATATCTTACATTTTGTAAGATAGAAATTTAACATCTCAGCTTTGGTAGATTCAGGGAAGAGAATTCAATGAGTGTCAAGATTCCGTTTGTAGATTTGAGCTTACAACACCAACCCCTGCAAGCTCAATTGCAACAAGCAATGCAAGATGTGTTAAATCAAGGGGATTTTATCTTAGGCCAAGCAGTAGCAGATTTTGAAACAGCCTTTGCCGCAGTTTCCGGGGTGGAGTATGGGGTGGGTGTGGCATCAGGAACGGATGCGATCGCTCTAGGTCTGCAAGCTTGTAATGTTGGTCAAGGGGATGAGGTCATCTTACCTGTTAATACTTTTGTTGCTACCCTCATCGGGGTCTTACAGGCTGGTGCTACTCCTATTTTTGTGGACTGCGACCCCAACACGGCTTTAATTGACTTAGAAGCAGCAGCCAAGGTGATCACACCCCGTACTAAAGCCATTATCCCCGTGCATTTATATGGGCAGATGGTATCACCAAAACAATTATTAGATTTTGCAGATACTTATAAAATACTGATTTTTGAGGATGCAGCCCAAGCCCATTTGGCCGAACGAGAAGGGTATCGTGCTGGTTCTGTCGGTATAGCCGCAGCCTTTAGTTTTTATCCCAGTAAGAATTTAGGTGCGTTTGGGGATGGAGGGATGCTACTGACAAAAGATGCAGGAGTAGCAGCAAAAATGCGCCGCTTGCGGAATTATGGCTCATCTCAAAAGTATGTACATGACGACTTTGGTGTTAATAGTCGGCTAGACACCTTACAAGCCACGATTCTGCAACAGAAATTACCCTATCTGATGCAATGGAATTGCGATCGCCTCACAGCCGCAGAGCAGTATAATATAGAACTAACACCCTTGGCATCTGCTGGTATTACTCCCGTAGAAAACCACAGTGGCAAAGGGCATATTTATCACCTTTATGTGATCAAGATAGATCCTACTTGCTCGATTGAACGTCAACAACTACAAGCAAAACTTGCAGCAGCAGGTATTCAGACTGGCATTCATTATCCTATTCCCTGCCATCTCCAGCCAGCATTTACAAATCTAGGTTATCAACAAGGAGACTTTCCTCAAGCTGAAAAGCTGGCAAAACAAATCTTATCACTGCCTATGTATCCTGGTTTAAGTCATAGTCAAGTTACAGAAGTTGTTGCTGCTATTGCCTCAGCTTTAAGTGATGAAAAAAATTTAGTATTCACCTAATACAGCAAAAGCAATTTGTAAATTTACAATTTTGAATTGGGAATTTTCCATTGTCTATGGTAATGCAACAAGAAATTAAAAAAATCAACACTACCCAATTGCTAAATCTTGGCATTTTAGGGGTTTTTCTCCTGCTTTATGCACCCATACTCATCCATTGGCTTGATGGTTGGTTACACAAAAATATCAGCACAGAACACGAATATTTTAGTCACGGAATCATTGGTTTACCATTTGCGGCTTATCTAGTTTGGACAAACCGCAAACAGTGGCAGAGATTACAAAATGTTGCTCATCCTTTGGGTTTGTTTCTATTAGTATTAGGAGGAATATTTTATTTAAGTGGAGTGGCAGAATGGGTAAATATTTCCTTCCCGGTAATTTTGGCAGGATTGTGTATATGGTTTAAAGGAATACCAGGCTTTAAGTTACATAGATTTGCCTTGCTATTGGTATTACTAGCCACTCCTACTGCATTACCATATTTGATCGCTCCCTATACTTTCCCCCTACAAAGTTTTATTGCTGGGACAGCAGGTTTTATTCTTAATATGTCGGGAATGGAAGTAACTGTTGATGGCATTAATATATTTGTTGGAGGTAGAATTGTCGAAGTTGCACCCTATTGTGCTGGGTTAAAAATGTTATTAACTACCCTGTATGTTAGCTTAATGCTACTGCATTGGACAGATGCTTTATCTTCACGTCGCATTACCACTTTGTTTTTATCCAGTGCTGTAGTCATCAGTGTAGTAGGGAATATTATTCGCAACACCATATTGACTTACTTTCATGGGACTGGTAATGAAACTGCCTTTGCTTTTGTCCATGATGGCATGGGTGGTGATGTTTATTCTGCCTGTATGTTGCTATTATTAGTTCCTTTACTCAATTGGATGAATAAATATTTTTTGAGTGAACCATAACCACGGGCAGAATCTGTTTCTGCATTTGGCATTTTATGTTATCAAAACAGAATTCAGCCGTCAGGCTTCCACCGTGAGCATCAGCCGAACAGAGCCAAAATCCAGACTATAATTCTGTGCGACTGGCAGATGAATAAATGGGTTTAATAGTCCCAACACACTATAGATTTGGTGGTCTACTCTTTGGGTTGTCGGAGTATCAAATTAGTAGTGGATCTGAATCTTCAACTACTTCAACTAATTGATTCTGACTGCTGAATTCTGATTTCTGATGTCTGTATTCTTCTTTAATTAATTTCTAATTGCTTACTAATGACTTCCTTAACTAAAGTTTTTCCAAAAGAGCAGTTAAGCAAGATAGCGGCACTTTTACTGTTAATCTTGTTGTTAGCTGGGGCAGCAGTTCCCGGATATATCACAGGTAAATGGCAGTGGAAACAACCACCAGCGATCGCTCATCTGCAAAAATTAAAGGATATCCGTAAAGTTGGCCTCACCTTACCAGATTGGAAAAATGTCGAACAGAACGAACAACAAATTGGTGAGCGCAAATGGTCAGTACAAGTGATTGAAAAAGCTGGTGAACGAACTCAAGCTCTGTTACTTCTGTTACCCCAAAACGGCCCCTCAGACCAACCCGAAATAGAATGGACAGATGTAGATACTTGGAGCAAGATTCGATGGAATAAGTGGGATATAGCCCAAGCAACTAACAAAGTATTTACTGTTAAACAACCAACTACTGGCAACAGCACTTCAGAATTGAAAATCGAAGCTAGATATTTCCGTGGTACTACAACACAACAGACATTTGCAGTGATGCAATGGTACGCTTTACCTAATGGTGGCCATACATCCCCTTTTCGTTGGTTTGTCGCCGACCAACTAGCACAATGGCACAAAAAGCGTGTTCCTTGGGTAGCCGTGAGCATTTTAATGCCAATAGAACCCTTGGGAAATGTAGAAAACTATTGGTCTACAGTCCAATCTTTGGCAGAAAAAGTCCAAAGCGCACTACTTACTATACCTTTGCAGACTTAAAAGTGGCGATAAATCACAAATTCACAAATTCAAATCATTCCCATTAATCCCGAAAATCCCAAAATAGATGAATTTTTGGCAATAACTTTCTATTGACCTGCTTTTGTGGAGAGATTCTGCCAAAAGTATCAATACACTTTCGGGAACTTTAGAGTAAAATAACCACTCGGCGCAACTACTCATTCTACCTAGCTGCACTAATGTCTATCACTCCTAGCTATCATTTACGTGCATTTAGCGCCCTGGGTTTGATTAGTCTTCAGGTTAGTTTTGGCTTGACAACGACCATTCAACCAGTGCTTGCTCAAGCTTTACCAACTTTAGAAGGTTCTTCAGGGCCAATACCAGTAACGCCATCTGGCATCGAGTTTACACCTGCAAATACCAATACAGACTCTTCACAACAGATCCCAGCGCCACCTTCTAGCTTGGAGTCTATCCCCGCAGATCCCAGTGAGGAAATTTCCCCAGCCTTCCAACGTTATATCCTGGGCCCAGGCGATTTTATTAGTGTGGCTGTGCAACGTCCACCAGGACCTTATCGTCTAGGTATTGGCGACTCTATTGGTGTAGCGGTGCAACGATTTCCAGATTTAAGCTTTCAAGCAGCAATTAATCCTGAAGGCAATATTATTGTTCCTCTGCTGGGTACTGTTTCTTTGCAAGGTTTAACTTTAAAAGAGGCAGAGACAAAAATTTACACTGGTTTAAATCGTTATGTGGTTAATCCCATCATAGTTTTATCACTGTCAGGACAACGGCAAGAATTGAGTTTTCAAGCGGCTGTGAATCCAGAAGGTAATATTGTAGTGCCACAGGTGGGTTTGTTATCTGTGCAAGGGTTGAGTGTACAGGAAGCACAAGAAAAGATTCGCTTGGCTGTTAGCCGCATTACACCAGATCCGGTAGTGGTGGTTTCTCTGACTAACCCCAGACCAGTACAGGTAACTGTGAGTGGTGAAGTATTTCGTCCTGGTATTTATACTGTTAATCCAGCACTGCCAAGAATTGCCGAGACTTTGCAGTTAGCTGGGGGTTCGACCTTGACGGCTGACTTAAGACAGGTACAAATTCGCCGCAAAACGAACGATGGTTCAATGATTGCCCAAAATATTAACTTGTATGCGGCTCTGCAAAATGGCGGTTCAGTACCGAACTTACGCTTACAAGATGGAGATGCAATTATTATACCGAAGCGAGAAGTGGGTACGGATGATGATTACGATCGCTATTTAGTTTCCCGCTCCACTTTAGCAGTACAACAAATCCGGGTCAGAGTTTTAAATTATGCTGCCGGGGGAATCACTACCCAAACTTTACCTAATGGCAGTACATTTGTAGATGCTCTAACAGGAGTTAACTTAGATACTGCAAATCTACGTGATATTGCTTTAGTGAGATTTGACCCAGAAAGAGGTAAGGCTATTACTCAAAGGCTAGATGGTAAAAAAGCTTTATCTGGTGATGTTTCGCAGAACGTGCCATTACAGGATAATGATGTTATCGTAGTGGGACGAAACCTCATCGGTAGGGTGACTAATTTATTAAATACTATTACTCAACCCTTCTTTAACATCCAGGGCTTTCTCCGCTTCTTCCAAAACTTTGGCGGTAATTAGGTAATTGATTGATGGGAATGAGGGAGGTGAGGGAGAGGGGAGACACGGTGAGAGGAGAGGGGAGAATTATTTGTCTTTCTTTCACCGCGTCACCGCGTCACCGCGTCCCCGTGTCTCTTTTCACCGCGTCAGAGCGTCAGAGCGTCTCTTTTGCCTCCTGCCCTATGCCCTAAGATAGTTAACAGATAACCTAGTGAATCCTGCGTAAATTCTGCTATGACTCCACCAATTGTTAAGCGTTATCTGATTGCATTTGAAAAGTATAAGTGGATTGGACTAACCTGTTTTGGTCTAGTTGTAGCAGGATCTACGGTGGTGGCACTCCAGCCACAGCCACCAACTAACTATATTGCTAACGCTTCACTGTCATATACCCGTCCTCCAGTCTCTTTTTCAGCTACAGGGACAGCAATTCAACAACAGGGACAAGAATTAAACGAAGAGACTTTACTCTCAGACAGAATTATTGAATTGATAGCCAAAAAGTCAAAGGTTAATCCCCGCACATTAGGCTTAAATGTTTCTTTAACTCTACCTGCAAGAAATCGGGCAGGAGAATTAGAATCAACTATTTTAAATTTGAAATATCGAGATAGTGATGCTAACCGCGCTGGGGAAGTGCTGAGTGGGTTAATGAAGGCAATGATTGAGTTAAGTCAGGAGATTAATACTAGAAGGTTAAAAGACATTATTGAAAATATTGATAAGCGTATCCCTCAAGTCAAGAAAGAATTAGAAGCAGCAGAACAGAAATTAGAACGGTATGACAGGATACAAAGACCAGCTATTTTAGCGGCGGAAAACGGCAGTTTGCTGACAGCGATTACTAACAGCCAAAACCAACAACGGCAACTGTTGTCAACGATAACGGGTATTGATGCCCAACTCCGCAGTTTAGAGAGTAAATTGGGTTTGAGCGTTAATCAAGCTTATGTGGCTTCGGCTTTGAGTGCTGACCCCATTCTTACCAGTTTACGATCGCAAATTTATCAAGTAGAATCCCAAATCGCTGTACTGCAAAAAGATTTACGTCCAGAACATCCGACAATGGTACAGTTGCTACGTCAAAAACAAGCATCTGAAGAATTATTGCGGCAGAGAGCAAGTGAAGTATTAGGTGGTCAGGTGGCAGGAAATCCCTTGCCGGGGGATGTGACAGGAATTAGAATACAAAGCAGCCTTGACCCGACAAGACAAGGGTTAGCTAACCAAATGGTGGCTTTGCAAACTCAACGGGAAACCCTACAGCAGCAATTAAATCAAGAAGTTCAACAAGAAGCAAGATTAAGACGAGAATATTCTCTCATCCCCAATAAACAATTAGAGCGATCGCGTCTGGAACAGGAAGTAAGCTTGAAAAAAGCTATCTATGACCAAATGCAAGCTAAACTGACAGATGCTAAAGCCGCAGAAGCTGAAACCGTTAGTAGTTTAAGTGTTGCTAGAGAACCTATAGTTATTCCTGAACCGACAAAAGCCAAGAGTGTACCTGTAACCTTGGCTGTCGGTGGCTTCTTAGGTATTGTGATTGGTGGTGGGGTAATTTTCTTACTTGGTTCTTTAGAAGGAACTTTCAAAACCAAAGAAGATATCCGCGAAAGCCTCAAGCAACGAGAAGTCAATATCTTGGGAGAATTGCCAATTTTACCAGTGGATGACTTGCCACCAGAAGCTATTCCGATTATTTCTTCTCCCGATTCCATTTATTTAGAGTTTTACGAGAAATTCCGCAGTAATTTGCGCCGTATTGGTGGTAATAGCCTCAAGGTATTATTAATTACTAGCTTGAGTAGTCAGGAAGGTAAGACAATTAGTGCTTTTAACTTGGGGATAGCTTCAGCTCGTGCAGGAAAGAGGACATTAATTATTGAAACAGATTTGCGATCGCCTTCTCGTGCTGCTTCCCTCAAAGTTGCCCCCGACCCCGAAATTATTGTCGAACCCTTACAATATTATGCCCGTCTGAGTGAATGTATTCGTTTAGTTCCTGATATAGAAAATTTATACATTCTTCCTAGTGCCGGGCCAGTGCGTCAAGCTGCGGCTGTTATCGAATCTAGCGAGTTTCGCCGCTTGATGGAAGATGTACGAGAGCGATATGATTTAGTAATATTAGATACTAATCCTCTCAGTTTATTTAATGATACTCTACTGATCCAACCGTATAGTGATGGGATAGTGATAGTCACACGACCTAACTACACACAAGAAAATATGTTAGGTGAAGCGATCGATCAATTAGTAGAATCGGAATTAGGATTATTAGGAGCTATTATTAATGGTGCTGACATCACTGTCACTTTACCAAAAACACAGGAAATTGTAGAAACACCAACCTCTACAACAGAAGAAGAAAAAGTAGCAGAAATCAAAGATGAAGCACCAGTAAAAGATGCAGAAGATGTACAAGAAGTTTCAGTTGGTGCAAGGAAGAAATGAGTTAATTAAAAATTAAAAATTAAAAATTAAAAATGGGGAATGTAGGATTTACAGCAGGTTTCAGGTAAATGAGGTACAAACTTTAAGACAAAAGCCGTATACCAAGAGACTTTCAACTCTGTTCCCTGTTCCCTGTTCCCTGTTCCCTGCTGTAATTGAAATTTATCGGTTTAAATCTGTTGCATTTTCTGGAAATTAATAAAAAACAGTCCTGGCACGATGACGAGGAATCGCTTTATAATGGGGTTGTTGTCCACGATTCCATAATAAATAATCTAACCCACTAGCGGTTACATGATGCCCTTGTTTTTGAAATTCAGCTACTAATAACTCAACCACATATACAGCAGCAGCACGAATTTCTATCTCTTCTATCGAACCAGAAACAATTAACTCTTCAGCATCAATTCTCGCTGCTAAACTTTCATCATATTGCAAAATTCCATCAACTCTTAAAACATGAGGAACTAGATTATCTGCAAAAATTGTCAGATTTTGTAAATCATGAAAATAGCCAAACCCTTGATGATTAAAAGCTAAGGCTAAATCTGCGGCTGTAATTTGAGCGCGTTTATAAAATGGCACTTCTAAATTATTGTACTTTTGTACATCTCGGAAATAAGGTATTTTAGATAATATTTCTACCAATTTCTCAGCCGAAGAATTAGCAGCTTGAATTAAATTAATAAAATCACCTTGAAACTCGGTAAGTAAATATTTACCTAAATCATTTAATGCCGATGCAAACAAATTCATTAATTCTTGTACAGGTTCTATCGTTAAATCTTGATTAAATATTTCTGCACAATCTTGAGTAGTTAGCTGGGTTAATTCTTCTGCACTGAAAGCACCATATTTTTCAAACCTATCTTTTAAGGAAACTGCAACCGTAAAATAGCCTGAGTGGTTGGGACGTTTCCGCAAATAAGGAAAATAACCAGAACCAAAATTAATAGTGTCGAGGGTAATAATGTAGGCTAAAGTCTGATTTTCATTTCCTAAAAAATGATGTACAGTATCGTATTGCGGTGATTTAGCCTCTGTTAGTGGCAATAAGCTGGTATATGATGAGAGGCGATCGCTATCTATCTTCACATATTTCGCTGTACTTGCTACCTGCTGACAAGCAGCCCTAATTTGTGTAAATATATTTAAAATCATAAACTAAATTTTCTTTTTGTAAATCCGGGAAACAACAACAGACTTGCTCAAATTTCATTTATGATTATTATATAACAATCCTAAATCATTTATGAACTCTAACTGTTCCCTGTTCCCTGTTCCCTTGTCTCCACAACTCAGATCGGATTGCTATATAACAATTGTTAAATATATCCAGCATTTTCCTATTGTCAATTAATACTAATTATTATCTCACGTAAAAATGAGCTATTGTAGTATTCCTGTTTTGCAGTATGAAGCAAACTAATACGCCATCATTCATAGATATTGGACTCAATAATTTTCAGACTTGGGCTTTACAGCAACCAAATCATTTATTTAGTAAAATTTTCCTGCCGTTGATCAGTTTAGTCGAGGGTCTGACCGCTAACATACCCACTTATTTAGACTATAAACGGCTGGTTTTTGGGTCAAACTTCTGCTGTGCTGGTCAAGTGGTGTTGGGTGAGTTCTCGGCTGTGGAAACAGCTTTGACATCACCTCAAGCGCGGACATGGCGGTTAGGTACATCCATGCTAGATGCGAATCATGCACCCAACTTAGATGTTCAGGGAAGGAATGTGTTTTTACTTTCCCTATCAGATGCGGAAGCTAGTGGTAGTACTGACCATCAGGCTTTCAGACAGTGTATGCAGAGGTATCTTTTTAATGAAGCTGCAACAGAACGTCAAAAAGATGCGATCGCTAAACAATTAGTTGATAAATTAGCAGCAGATTACCTCAGTTTACCTCATGGTCAAAATGGAACATTCTTTACTGTTCCTCACCAGGGTGTAAAAGGGTTTCTAGTCCGCTACTTACACTACGTTTTATTTGGAATTAACCCTGATGATCAGCAAGCGATAGCACTGCTAACAGATTTACACTATACACGCAAAGGGACACAACACTACATTACTGGCATTGGTAGCCTTTTGCAAAGGCTGAACCTCTTAGGCCATGGCCAAGTACCAGAACTGATCGAACAAGCAGCAACTATCTATGAAAATAGCCCAGCTTTGGCAGATTTTCAAGAAAACGACCCCCAGTATAACGCTATGACTAGGCGTGAACTAGCCAAGCTGATGACAGCTATCATGAGCATTGCAGCACTACAGGGTCCTCTACACTTAGCTCAAACTGCTATGGGTTTCCGTCCTCTTCCAGCTTACCAAGGACAAAAAACGGCTGATATTAATGTTACCCATTATTGGGACACGCTTGATTTAGATAACCGTGATGCTGTACTCCGTTACGTCCTAGAATGCGCTCGACTTTGGGCCCCGGTCAGCGCTTCGCACCGAGTAGCTACTCAGCCATTTACAGCCAGAATAGCAGGTGTAGAACAAACCTTTCCCGCAGGGACTAAAGTCCTGATACCAATGAGTCTAGGACTGTTAGACCAAAGCTTTTGGGGTTCAACAGTTTATGAGTTTAACGCTCAACGGGAGAATCTGTGTCCTTATCACATGGGATTCCATTCTGTAGGCGATCGTCATGGGGGGCGCATCTGTCCAGGGAAGGATATTGCTTTAAATATGCTGGTGGATGTAATTAGTGTAGTAGGTAAGGCTAGACGCTCAATGTCCTAAGCAATAAGCTGTTAGTGATTATACTTTAATAAAGTGGCGATCGCTAACAGTCAAATCAGTATACAGCAGGGAACAGGGAACAGGGTTGAAAGTCTTTTAGTATAAAGCTTTGTTCCTAATATTTGTAACTCATTTAGCTGAAATATGCTGTATTGTCTGAATTAGCTTTTGTTCTTATACTCTTCGTAAATATATTTAGAAATAAAATTTTTATGTCAAAATTAAAACTCTATCAGTCCACCTCATATCTACTACCCAAACCTGTAACACAATGGAAACCCCATACAGAATTAATTCAAAGTATCGTTGTTTTACCAGACAATGACACCATTGTGACTTGTGGTGAAGATAGTAAATTACTTATTTCTTCTATCAAACAGGGAAAAGTAATACAACAATTACCTGGTCATAATCTACCAGTAAATACTCTAGCATTAACACCAAATAAGCAATATTTAATTACAGGTGCAGATGATTATACAGTGCGAGTTTGGAATACTCAAACTTGGGAAATAAAATATATTTTTCAAGAACATAGTGGTTTTGTCAGAAGTGTAAGTGCGACTGACACAATGATTATTTCTGGTGCAGAAGATAGATTAGTTTGTGTTTGGAGTTTAACCACTGGAGAACTTTTATATAAATTTACCGGACATACATCAGAATTAGCAGGAGTAGCTATTTCTCCCGGTGGTAAATATGCAGCTTCTGCATCTCGTGATAATGCAATTTGGATTTGGAATTTAATAGAAGGAAAAATTAGCCAGCGTCTTTGTTCTGGTGGAGATACCGTAATTAATTTATCCGGTGGGACTTACATGGGTTCCAACAATAGTAGTGGTAAAGGACATAGACAACATGCTAAAAACTTATTTTTTGTCAAGAATAATACTCACTTAATTTCTACTTCTAATGATGAAGTAATTTTATGGGACTTAGCAACAGAAACACCTACAGAAGTCATATCACCACAAGGTTATCATTTTGATGATGTAGCTTTACATCCAGATGAAAAAAGATTAGCCGTGATAGTAGGAGGAATACAACTTTGGGACTATGAAAAACAACAACGTTTAGGTTTATATGGAATCGAAGACAGACACAGAACAGTTAGCTTTACACAAGATGGTAAAAAATTAATTTCTGGTACTAGAGAAGGGGAAGTTTTAATTTGGGATGTTTCCCATTGTGAACCATTAAATCTGGGAACACATTTTAGTTTTATTGATCAAATTAAAACTGCTATGACTTCAGAAGGTAGATATTTAGCAGCAACAGCAGATTATCATGGCTTTATCAGATTATGGAATCTACAAACAGGAGAATTAATTACAGCTATTGATATTCATCCTCAATTTGGTGATTCTGCATTTGCATTTACACCAAGTGGAAATTATCTGGTAACTGCGGAGAAATCAGGTAAATTATTTGTGTGGGATACAAAAACTGGAAATCAATGTTTATCTACTAATTTTAAAACTTTTCAAGACAGATATGTATCAATAGATAATCTAATCTGTCTCGATGAAAATTCTGCTTTAGTTGCAGAATACAAGAGTTTAGAAATTTGTGATTTAACAGGTAAAAACCAACACCAAATTTTGATTAGTGAGATTGTTTGTTCTAGTAGTATATTAACCATTAATACCGATAGAACTCTAGCTTTTTTATCTGCTAGTCTTCCACATCCAGATAAAAAGTACGGTGGGGACATTAACATTTTACAAGCTTGGGATATTTTAGAGAAAAAACTGCTATGGTCAAAGTCCGCAAATTTTAAATCTGAAGATTTAGAATCTACCTATAGTTTTAGTTTTATTACTCTTTCTCCTGATGGTAATCATATTATTACTAAGTCGGGAAAATCAGAAGCAACGTTGACAGTTTGGGAAGCAGTAACTGGGAAGATTATTCGAGATATTAAATACCCTGGTGAATATGTTTTTGCTGCAACATTTATTGACAAGAACATCTTATTGTTATTCATTCAAAGAGAAAGACTTTATTTTTTAATTCATTTAGACATTGAGTCTGGAAAAGTATTAAATACTATCCAACTTGAAGATAAATATTATATTCAAAATGCAATTATTAACAGCGATAAAAGAAAAATTACACTTTGCTGTACTGGTGCAATATTAATCTTAAATTTTCAAGGTAAAATAGTCGCTAATTACGAGATTAATACACGTTTACATACCTGTGATATATCACCAGATGGACGCTATATTGTAGCAGGTGATAACATGGGACATGTGCATTTTTTAGAATTCTCCTAAATTTTGGGGAAAGCAAAAATCTGGTGTACATAAACCAGTAAATTTCATTGTTTTAACTTCCCCGGTTGACAAATCTATAAACCGAATAGCATGATTATTTGTATCACTAATATATAGATGTGAATTTCTAATACTCAAACCGGAAGGTTCAAAAAAACGGCTGTTTTTACCTTTTCCATCTTGTAAACCTGCGACACCATCCCCAAAAACTGTTTGACATTCTCCAGTCTGGGGGTTAACTAATTTAATTTTATGGTTGTAAGTATCTGCTACCCAAAGACAGTTTTGATGGTATTCTATTCCTAAACAATGCTGTAATTTTACAGTATCAGCTTTTCCGTCTATATCCCCAAAACCAAATAACAAACCACCACCGCAAACTGTCCAAACTTTTCCTGCTGGTTGAATTTCTACCCCACGAATAGAACTAATTTCACTATCCGCAATAAATAATTCTTGGCCATTTGTAGTTAAACCGCTAGGTTGAGCAAAAGCAGATGCTTCTAAATTACCATCAATACAACCTTCTGCACCAATTCCTGCATAAGTTTGAATTATATTCTGATCTAAATCCATTTGCCAGATTTGATGATTTCCGGCCATAGTTATAAATAAATTATTCCCTATTTTGACCACATCCCAAGGAGAATTTAAAGCTGCTTCTCGTGCTTTCCCACAATGGGGAAAGAGAATATAGCTTTGTTCACCGGTTCCCGCAATGGTTTCTACTGTTTGCTGTGGTAAGTTGACTTTCCGCAAAGCATGATTTTCTGTATCAGCAACATAAAGATTTTGGTTTACAGCATCATAGGTCATTCCTTGGGGTGCGGAAAACTGCGCGGTGTGAAAGTCTCCATCAGTTAAACCAGGTTTTCCCGTCCCAATGGTGTGTATCACTTCCCCATCAAAGTTACTAAAAACTAAACGATGATGTCCGGTATCAGTAATAAATAAACCTGCTGATGTTGCGAGGACTTTACCAGGAAAAGCTAAAGGTGTTAATGGTTGATGTTGTTTTTCTAAGGTAAAGTTGATTATTTGCGGTTCAATTGTACTTTGGTTTTTCAGTTGTTCAATTATTTTTTCTAAAGTTTTGCGGTGTCCTTCACCAGATAGGGAAGTGACTATATAACCCTTGGGGTCAATGACAATTAATGTAGGCCAAGCGCGGACTGTATAATCTTGCCAAACTCGAAAATTTTTGTCAATTAATATAGGATGTGCAATGTCATAACGTAGAATGGCTTGACGGATGTTTTCGGTTTCTTGTTCGTTGTCAAATTTGCCAGAATGTATACCAATAATTGTTAATATATCTGAATATTTATTTTCTAAATATTTTAAATCTGGAAGAATATGCAGACAGTTGATACAGCCATAAGTCCAAAAGTCTAAAATAATTATTCTGCCTTTAAGTGCTTTTAAAGATAAGGGTTTTTCTGTGTTTAACCAAGGGTAATTTTGTGGTAGTTCTGGTGAACGAATGCGGGAAACCATAATAACAATTCAAAATTCAAAATTCAAAATTCAAAATTAAAAAATGGGAAAGTGGGATTTTGGCAGTTGCGTTATTTGAGGGAATTAAGATACAGCATATTTCAGGTAAATGAGGTACAAATTTTAAGAATAAAGCCATATACCAAGAGGCTTTCAACCCTGTTCCCTGTTCCCTGCTGTATTTGGATAAAATTGAAAGTTTATTTATGGAGGGATAGGATAATTTTGAAAGGTCTTGATAAATTAACTAACCAAAATTTGTCTGTTTGGGTACAAGAAGCTAGAACCCAAGCTGAAAAAGGAAAAGTAGTGGAACGGATACCGCTTTTAGCAACTGTTAAACCTGATTTATTGGGGGTACATATTTGCTGTGAGTCGGGAAATAATTACAGTGCGGGGGATATAGTTAATGTATTTCCTTTGATGAGTGTTATTAAACCTTTTTCCCTACTTTATTTGTTAGAGGTTTTGGGTGCGGAAAGGGTTTTTCAATGGGTGGGGGTGAAACCTTCAAATAAACCTTTTAATTCTTTAGAACAGTTGGTTGCTGATGATGGATACCCACGCAACCCGATGATTAATAGTGGTGCTATTACTTTAGCAAAGAAATTACCAGGAGAAAATGCAGTAAATAGCAGTCTTTTATTTTGTCAGTGGTTAAATAATTTGGCTGGTTCTCATTTATATATAGATGAAAAAATGCTGGCTTGTGTCCGTGATTCTCGCTCAAGTGCTAATGTAGCGATCGCTCACTATCTTACCCAATCTCAACACCTTAACAATCCTGATTTAGCTCTTGACATTTACGAACAAATATGCTGTATTTCTGGTCAAGTAGAAGATTTAGCCAAATTGGGAAAAGTCCTAGCGTGTAAAAGTGGTTTAGTCAGTTGTGAGAATCGACGATTAGTCAATGCACTAATGTTAACCTGTGGGTTATATGAAGAATCTAGCGAGATGGCGGTAAAAATTGGTTTACCGATGAAGTCGGGAATTGGGGGAGGACTGTTAGCAATTGTACCCCATCAAGGAGCGATCGCTTGCTACAGTCCAGCTTTAGATATTGTAGGTAATCCCGTTGCTGGGTTAGCTTTAACGGAAACTTTAGCTCAACAATTACAATTGAGCATCTTTGGCTAGTTAGTTGCTGTTACGGGTAAATGGTGACTGGGGAAGTGGTGGAAGATGTTTCTGGTGTAGGAAGGGGAGAACTGGAAGATTTTAGCTCTGTTTCTGGTTGATTAGTAAATTTTGGGGGAATTGGTATTACTTCTGGTTGTGGTTCTGGCTGAGTTGATGCTGGGGGAGTTGGTGTCAATTCTGGTTGAGGAATTGATGTAGGTTGTGTTGTCGGATTTGGTGATATTTCTGGTTGTACTTCCGGCTGAATTTCTTCTGGCTGAATTGGTGTAGGAGATGCTGTCGGAGTTGGTGCTATTTCCGGCTGAATTTCTTCTGGCTGAATTGGTGCTATTTCTGGTTGTACTTCCGGCTGAATTTCTTCTGGCTGAATTGGTGCTACTTCTGGTTGTACTTCCGGCTGAATTTCTTCTGGCTGAATTGGTGTAGGAGATGCTGTCGGAATTGGTGCTATTTCTGGTGCTGGAGAAACTTCAATTTTTGATGGCTGTTCTTTTAACTGTGGCTGTGGTGCTTGCGTTTCCTCAACTTTGGGAGATTCAACAGGTGTTGGTGCGATCGGCGGAATTTTAGTTTTATAATTCGGGTCTACAATTGAGCGCACCTCATCAGCCGTCAGTTCACCTCTGACTATCCTTGAGAGAGTATCTTGACCATTTGGCTCGTAAGTAAATAATCTAGCTGTTGTGTTAAAAGTATTTTTTACTGAGTTTCCCTGATTATCGAGAAATTCCAGCTTCACCCAATTCTTACCAGGTTTTAAACCTCGCAAATATACTGTCTGCCAACGGTCAAAAATAAAACTCTCACCATTAATAGTACAGCGTATCCGCCAATTGCTGACTGTATCCTCTGGATGATCCTCAGCCACGGCGTGCAAAGGCGCATTAGTCAAGTAAAAATCCAGCATAATTGGCTCTGCACCATAGCTGCCTTGAGGACGACTGTAGGTTAGTAAAGGTAAATTAGGGTCTGGGTTATTGTCTTCAGTTTTAGTAAAAATGTGAAATGTCGTCTGGGCAAAAGCACCTTCATTTTTAAAGCTCTCATGCCAAGGACGAGAAGCAAAAACCCGTAGAGTATGTGTCCCCGGCAACAGATGCGGTAATACCAAGGGTTGATTCAAGTCATAAACCGGTTGGTAAACTTGGTTATCTAAAATTAGGTGTAAATGGGGGCCAAGTTGCCATTGCGGGTCTTTGAATATTGGTAAATCCTTAACTTGCAAGCTGACAGTCACAGTATCATCTAGCAAAATTTCATCCTGTAGAGGGGAGAGAATCTTTACCTGCGGCTGATAAACTTCCAAAGCAGACCTGAGTTCTTGAATCACTTCTGGGGGTGCTGTTTCAGAGAATTGCCCGGAAATTTGGGCAGTTGGTGGAAGTTGATCTAGTCGGCTAACAGATACCTCTTGGCTCTTTACTGGCTCGACACAACTGCTTAAATTCCAGACTAGCACTAATATCATTAGCCACTTGAGGAACGGAAAACCCCTAGAGAAGAGTTTCTGTAACGCTAATTTCTGCTTAGAGTACATACTTTTCACCCTGTAATAGTTTTGGCAATTCACAAACCATTGTGGCTTAAACCCTGGCTGGAGACTATAGCTCAAAAGGTTTACGCAAAGCAGGGCAGAGGGGAAATGCAAAGAGGAGGGATGCGGAAGATGAGGGAGAAATTATTCCCTTTCCTAGTCACCAGTCACCAGTCACCAGTCGCCAGCCCACTAACTATAAATTTTACGGATTGTTGTGCTTTGTAAATTAAATGAAGAAACTATTGACTTTTTGGCAATTAGTTTTCATGCAAAAGACAGATTTGACAATAAATTTGATGATTTTGAATTATTGTTAAAATGTCTCCAACAATGTGCAAGTACAGACTTTATAATTCAACAGAAACAACTCTCCACACAGCTCCTTTATCGCTGCTCCAGAAAAGTACTGGCTGCGGCGAGCAAGTTCACTTTGTGGTACTCATGATTCCTCATTCCTGATCAAGAG
Source organism: Nostocaceae cyanobacterium (assembly GCA_035298905.1). Classification (GTDB taxonomy): domain Bacteria; phylum Cyanobacteriota; class Cyanobacteriia; order Cyanobacteriales; family Nostocaceae; genus DATGXB01. Next base: position 26,325 of record DATGXQ010000491.1, read on the forward strand.
AGGAGGTCGAATGGTAGCTAGTCCTCCGGAGCGAGAGGAAAAAAAGGCAAGAGTGATCGTTGACAATGATCCGGTTCCCACCTCGTTTGAGAAATGGGGACAACCTGGTCACTTCGACAGATCCTTAGCCAGAGGTCCCAAAACCACCACATGGATTTGGAACCTGCACGCCCTCGCCCACGATTTTGATACGCATACAAGCGATTTAGAAGACATATCCCGCAAAATCTTCTCTGCACACTTTGGCCACTTAGCCGTAGTGACCATTTGGTTGAGCGGGATGTTGTTCCACGGCGCGAAGTTCTCTAACTACGAAGCTTGGTTAAGCGATCCCTTAAACGTGAAGCCAAGCGCTCAAGTAGTATGGCCGATCGTGGGACAAGACATTTTAAACGGTGATGTTGGCGGTGGCTTCCACGGTATTCAAATCACCTCTGGCTTGTTCCAAGTATGGCGCGGCTGGGGGATTACTAATTCCTTCCAGTTGTACGTAACTGCGATCGGCGGTTTGGTATTAGCAGGTTTATTCCTGTTTGCTGGTTGGTTCCACTACCACAAACGCGCTCCTAAGCTGGAATGGTTCCAGAATGTGGAGTCTATGCTCAATCACCACTTGGCAGTATTACTGGGTTGTGGTTCCTTGGGCTGGACTGGTCACTTAATCCACGTTTCTGCACCAATCAACAAGCTGTTAGACGCAGGTGTAGCCATCAAGGATATACCCTTGCCCCATGAGTTCATTTTGAATAAGGACTTGTTGACACAGCTGTATCCCAGCTTTGCCCAAGGCTTAACACCCTTCTTCACCTTGAACTGGGGACAGTATGCTGACTTCTTGACCTTCAAGGGCGGTCTAAACCCAGTAACAGGCGGCTTGTGGTTGACTGATATTTCTCACCACCACTTAGCGATCGCAGTCCTGTTCATCATCGCCGGTCATCAATACCGCACCAACTGGGGTATTGGTCACAGCATTAAAGAAATCCTCGAAAACCACAAAGGCCCCTTCACTGGTGAAGGTCACAAAGGTCTTTACGAAAACTTAACCACCTCTTGGCACGCTCAGTTGGCTACAAACTTAGCCTTCTTGGGTTCCTTGACCATCATCATCGCGCACCACATGTACGCGATGCCACCCTATCCTTATTTGGCAACTGACTACGCAACTCAGTTGTGCATCTTCACTCACCACATTTGGATCGGTGGTTTCTTGATTGTCGGTGGTGCTGCTCACGCAGCCATCTTCATGGTGCGGGATTACGATCCAGTTCTTAACCAAAACAACGTACTGGATCGAGTGATTCGTCACCGCGACGCTATCATCTCTCACTTGAACTGGGTGTCCATCTTCCTGGGCTTCCATAGCTTCGGGTTGTACATCCACAACGACACAATGCGTGCTTTGGGTCGTCCCCAAGACATGTTCTCCGATACTGCAATTCAGTTGCAACCAGTATTTGCTCAGTGGGTACAAAACCTACACCACCTAGCACCTGGTACAACTGCACCCAACGCCTTAGAACAAGTTAGCTATGTCTTTGGCGGCGGTGTTCTAGCGATCGGCGGAAAAGTTGCTGCTGCTGCTATTCCTTTAGGCACAGCCGACTTCTTGATTCACCACATTCACGCCTTTACCATTCACGTTACTGTCCTAATTCTGCTCAAAGGCGTACTATTCGCCCGCAGTTCTCGTCTGATTCCAGACAAAGCCAACTTGGGCTTCCGCTTCCCTTGCGATGGCCCTGGTCGTGGTGGTACATGTCAAGTATCCGGCTGGGATCACGTATTCTTAGGACTGTTCTGGATGTATAACTCCTTGTCTATTGTGATTTTCCACTTCAGCTGGAAAATGCAATCAGACGTATGGGGAACAGTTGAAGACGGTGTGGTAAATCACATCGCTGGTGATAACTTCGCTCAAAGTGCCATCACCATCAACGGTTGGTTACGTGATTTCTTGTGGGCGCAAGCTACACAGGTAATTAACTCCTATGGCAGTGAACTATCTGCCTATGGTCTACTCTTCTTAGGCGCTCACTTTGTTTGGGCATTCAGCTTAATGTTCCTGTTCAGTGGTCGTGGCTACTGGCAAGAACTAATTGAGTCCATTGTTTGGGCGCATAATAAACTGAAGGTAGCTCCAGCAATTCAGCCTCGTGCTTTGAGCATCACTCAAGGTCGGGCTGTAGGTGTGGCTCACTACCTCTTAGGAGGAATTGCCACCACCTGGGCATTCTTCCATGCACACATCCTTTCAGTAGGGTAGTAATCAGTAGTCAATCCCAGTTTGGGGTTTAGGAGCAATCCTAAATCCCCAAACCAAAACTAAACTGCTGATACTGATGGCTAAAGGTCAGAGGAATCATCAAACCTATGGCAACAAAATTTCCAAAATTTAGCCAGGATCTCGCACAGGACCCGACCACACGTCGGATATGGTATGCGATCGCCACAGGCAACGACTTTGAAAGCCATGATGGCATGACGGAAGAAAATCTTTACCAAAAGATTTTCGCCACTCACTTCGGTCACTTGGCAATTATCTTCCTGTGGGCTTCCAGCCTCCTGTTCCATGTAGCCTGGCAAGGTAACTTTGAACAGTGGATCAAAGATCCTCTGAACGTCCGTCCCATCGCTCATGCGATTTGGGACCCCCACTTTGGCGAAGCTGCAATCGAAGCTTTCACCCAAGCTGGCGCTAGCAATCCTGTAAACATTGCTTACTCTGGTGTCTACCACTGGTGGTACACCATTGGGATGCGGACAAACCAAGAACTGTACACAGGTTCAGTTGGCTTGCTCCTATTAGCAGCACTGTTCTTGTTCGCTGGTTGGTTACATTTGCAACCCAAGTTCCGTCCTAGCCTCTCTTGGTTCAAGAGTGCAGAACCCCGTCTGAATCACCACCTGGCTGGTTTATTCGGTGTTAGCTCCTTAGCTTGGACTGGTCACTTGGTACACGTTGCTATCCCTGAATCTCGTGGTATCCACGTAGGCTGGGATAACTTCCTGACTGTTGCTCCCCACCCAGCTGGCTTAACCCCCTTCTTCACTGGTAACTGGGGTGTTTATGCTCAGAACCCTGACACTGCTGGTCACTTATTTGGGACTACAACTGGTGCTGGTACAGCGATTCTCACCTTCTTAGGTGGTTTCCATCCCCAAACAGAATCCCTGTGGTTGACTGACATTGCTCACCACCACTTGGCGATCGCTGTCATCTTCATCATTGCTGGTCACATGTACCGGACTAACTTCGGAATTGGTCACAGCATCAAAGAAATGCTCAACTCCAAATCCGGTTTAGTACCTGGTAGCAAGAGTGAAGGTCAATTTAACCTGCCCCACCAAGGACTGTACGACACCATCAACAACTCCTTGCACTTCCAGCTGTCTCTGGCATTGGCAGCGCTGGGAACCGTTACCTCCTTGGTAGCACAACACATGTACTCCCTGCCTTCCTACGCATTCATTGCTAAGGACTACACCACACAGGCAGCGTTGTACACCCACCACCAATACATTGCAGTCTTTTTGTTGGTTGGTGCTTTTGCTCACGCCGCAATCTTCTGGGTACGTGACTACGACCCCGAACAAAACAAAGGCAACGTATTAGACCGGATTCTTCAGCACAAAGAAGCGATTATCTCTCACCTCAGCTGGGTATCTCTCTTCTTAGGCTTCCACACCTTGGGTCTATACGTACACAACGACGTAGTTGTGGCCTTCGGTACTCCTGAAAAGCAAATCTTAGTTGAGCCAGTATTCGCTCAATTTATCCAAGCTGCTCACGGTAAACTGTTGTACGGTTTAGACACCTTACTCTCCAACCCTGACAGCATTGCTTACACAGCCTACCCCAACTACGGTAACGTTTGGTTATCTGGCTGGTTAAGTGCCATCAACTCTGGTACTAACTCCCTGTTCTTAACAATTGGCCCTGGCGACTTCTTGGTTCACCATGCGATCGCCCTCGGTCTACACACCACCACCCTAGTACTGGTTAAAGGTGCTTTGGATGCTCGTGGTTCTAAGCTGATGCCCGATAAAAAGGACTTCGGCTATGCCTTCCCTTGCGACGGTCCAGGCCGTGGCGGTACTTGCGACATCTCCGCTTGGGACGCTTTCTACCTATCTCTGTTCTGGGCATTAAACACAGTAGCTTGGGTAACATTCTACTGGCACTGGAAACACTTAGGTATTTGGCAAGGCAACGTTGCCCAGTTCAACGAAAACTCTACCTACTTGATGGGCTGGTTCCGTGATTATCTCTGGGCTAACTCCGCTCAGTTAATCAACGGTTACAACCCCACAGGCGTGAACAACCTGTCAGTTTGGGCTTGGATGTTCCTCTTCGGACACCTAGTTTGGGCTACTGGCTTCATGTTCCTGATCTCCTGGAGAGGTTACTGGCAAGAATTAATCGAAACCTTGGTTTGGGCGCACGAGCGTACTCCTCTAGCTAACCTAGTTCGCTGGAAAGATAAGCCCGTTGCTCTATCCATCGTTCAAGCTCGTTTGGTTGGTCTAGCTCACTTCACCGTTGGCTATGTCCTCACCTACGCAGCCTTCCTCATCGCCTCCACTGCTGGTAAGTTCGGTTGATCCTAACTGCTAGTTTTGTAGGTAAGTAATTAAAAATCCCCTGCCGTAAGGTGGGGGATTTTTTCATGGGTGGGATTATACCAGCGCAGTTGAGAGAACAGAAAAACCACACCAAACGATTTAATCCTCCCATTGTTAATCCCTGATACTATTTCACCAAAACCCTAATACATATAGATTCTGTAGGGACATTGCACTGCAATGTCCTTTCCAACTGTATCTGTATCATCACTAAAGTGAAATCGTATTACCTATTAGTCCAAAAAAGCAGCCTAATGACCAGACAACTCCACGATCAACTAGCGAAAGAGTATCTAGAAGAATTATTAAAACCTCTAGGCGATATCACAACCAGCAAAAATGTAAAAAGCGAAGTTCAAGAAATAGATGTTTGGTTTGTACCTAAAACAACATCACCTGAAAATTCCCAATTAGGATTATTAGGGAAAATGGCACTTACAAGCTGCCTTTTTGAACCCTATCGCAATTCTCCTAACGAAATCGAAATTAGGAGTTGTTTGTTAAAATTGTATAGTGTCCACAGTGATTTACTCCGACAAGCCAAAAGAGAAAAACGCCCTTTATCTGAACAAGAATTACCTTGTTTATGGATTTTAACCCCAACTTGTTCTGAAAAAATCCTCGATGGTTTCGGAGCGAAAGCAAAAGAGGGATGGGAAAGAGGAGTTTATTTTCTTCCCAAACATCAAAAAACCGCCATTATTGCCATTAACCAGTTACCAATTACAGAGGATACACTATGGTTAAGGGTACTAGGAAAAGGCAAAACCCAAACCCAAGCCATCAACGAAGTAATTCAACTTTCAGAAAGAACTGAAAAATGGAATTTACTACTAGAAATATTCGCATCTTGGCGAAAAAATTTAGAATTGAATAGTAATGTTAGTGATGAAGAAAGAGAGTTAATCATGAGTTTATCACCAGCTTATATCAAACAAAGAGAAGAATGGAAACAAGAAGGAATAGAAGAAGGACGACAAGAAGGTAATTTAGACGGACAGCGTTTGATGGTAGAGAGTTTGCTAACAGTACGTTTTGGTAATTTAGATGAAGAATTATCTGCCATTATGAATCCAGTTATGGAACTTTCTCCCACAGAAAGAACCCAGTTATTACTTAATCTTTCCCGTGAAGAATTATTAGCTAGGTTTAAAGTTGATTAGACATAACGGGAAAAAAGAGGCGTTTTAGTAAACGTCTCTTTAGCTAATGCTGAAATTTTCTAGGAACAGAGTTTTAATTAACTAAATTATTCTTGTCAACTAATTCTCACAAAAATTTCTCACATATTCCCTAAAAATAGGTGAGTTCAACAAAGATAATTGGATACTTCTCCAAACCTCTCCCCGCAATGGGGAAAAGCTTAAAAGTCAAATATTGTCATGCTAATAATAAGTTAGGATATCCTTACCTAATACAAAGAGGGGTTGGGGTGACGTTCATTAAACTCACGTTAACTTAGTTTGCTGGAAAGACCAGTCCGTTGCACTCTCCATCGTTCAAGCTCGTTTGCTTGGTCTAGCTCACTTCACCGTCGGCTATGTTCTCACCTACGCAACCTTCCTCATCACCTCTACTGCTGCTAACTTCGGTTAATTTTGACTTTTACTTTTGCGTAAGTAATTAAAAATCCCCTGCCGCAAAGTGAGGGATTTTTTGTTGTAAATATTAAAGGGTCACAATGTTTATAGTCAAGGTGATTCACAAATAGGGTATATTTGGTACTATTAAACAAGACTATAAATCTGTTGTTCTGTATATTAACATCAAACATAAGATAGTATGAGTATCACTAGACAACTTACACAAGTTAACCTTTTCAAACGAAAAAAAGAAGGAGAATGGGATACAGGTCTTTTTGTTGGCCGCCCTTTTCGTCTAAGCTATAGCAAAGCAGAAATACTTGTAGCTGATGCTTGGAAACAAAGAGCAAATGGTATTCCGCAAGGATGTTTCCTGTTAGCTTACTACGACAACGAACTAGATGATCAAGCAAATATCGAAGCCATCCTACTCCGAGTTATACAGCCTACAAAACTACCTACAGATCAGGAAGTTATCAGTAGTATGGTAGAATACTATAAAGATAATATCCGTACAGGTACGAATCAACAATCACAGTTGGATACATTTACTCGCTATGAATTTTCCTTCAGTGGACTAGAATGCTCTGTGCTTGGTTCTTTTTATCTTGACAACACAACAGGTAAAACTCGTTTTGGTGCAGATTTAGAAAATTTTTACAGCGCACATAATTATTCTGTTATTAAGCCATCTCCAGATATTTTAAAGACTATTGTCAATTACCGAGAAAATGGTACTCCAGGAGGAATGGGGGATATTAAAATTGGGAAAGTTCGCTACAGTTCCAGCCGTCGCTTTCAACAAAACGAAGATGATGTGCCCGTGTATGTCCAAGCCCCTGACTTTGCAGGGAAACGAACTGCTTTATTCGGTATGACCCGAACAGGTAAATCAAACACGGTTAAAAAGATAATCCAAGCTTGCGTTGAAATGAGTGATAATGCACCATTCCAACTGGATAAAAATCCAGAAAATCCTGATGAAATTTTGAAGCCTTTTACAGAAGGAAACAACCCAAAATATTCAATTGGTCAAATCATCTTTGATATCAACGGTGAATATGCCAACTCTAATTTACAAGATCAGGGTACTGCAATTTTTGACTTATACAGGGAAAAAACTATCCGATATTCAACTGTTCCAAAAGAAGGCTTTCGAGAAATGAAAGTCAATTTTTATGAAGATATTCAGACAGGTTTTGAATTAATTCGATCTTACCCAGGAATTGCAAATGATAATACTAGATTTGCTAATAACTTCAAGAGTGTTCAATTAGACCAACCAGAAAATTATGAAACAGATAAATTTAGCTCTGAAGTTCAGCGTTATGAACGACGCATTGCAGTATATCTTTGCTGTTTATATCGTGCTGGATTTCAACCTCCTCGCAACCTGCGAGTAAGATTTACCGCCAATAAGGAAGTTCGTGATGCAGTTAATCAAGTTTCAGGTGTCAAAGTAGAACCGAAAGCAGCAGACCAAAAGAGAGGTATTCTGGATCTTTCATTTGAAGAAGCGGTCAACTGGTGGGATAACTTCTGGAAGGTTTATACTTCCACACTAGGAAAAAAGCAAAGAAGGACTCCACAGTCTAGCCCTAATTCTAGTGACGAAAATGATCAAGTAGAACAAAAAGAATGGGCTGATGATGACCTTAAGGCACTTTTAGTAATGCTGACTCGACGTAGAGAACCTGGAGAATCATCATTACTTTGTGCTGGATACACAATTTTATCTGGTATAAGAGAACAGCATACAAGTACAGTTCAAGAGCCATTTGAGCAGGATATTTTAAAGAATTTGAGGTCAGGTAAAATTGTTATTGTTGATCTCTCTTTGGGAGACCCTAATATTCAATCTTTATTTAGTGAAAGAATATGCCGAACAATTTTTAATGATGCGATTGTACGTTTTACAAGTACACTTCCAAATAACTTCATCCAATTTTATTTTGAAGAAGCACACAATCTATTCCCCAAAAAAGATGACAAAGATTTATCTCAGATTTATAACCGTTTAGCCAAAGAAGGAGCAAAGCTAAATCTTGGTCTGATCTATGCAACTCAAGAAGTTAGTTCAATTAGTAGTAATATTCTAAAAGCAACACAAAACTGGTTTATTTCACACCTTAATAATGAAGATGAAATTAAAGAATTACGAAAATATTATGATTTTAGTGACTTTACTGAAAGTTTAATTCGATTTAGCCAGGATACAGACAAAGGCTTTGTAAGGATGAAAACCTACAGTAATCCATTTGTTATTCCTGTTCAAATTGACCGTTTTCCCCCTGAAGAAGAATTAACCACTTAATATTTTAAAAAACTATGGGTTATACCAGTAGAAATAAACGCCGCCCTTTTGAAGCTGCAAGTAAAGCATCTCATCATCACCTCATTAATGATTCAGAAGTACAGGCATTGATGGAGCGTATTTATAAGCCACCTCGTTCAGAAGATATTCCTTTAGAAAGCTTAACTGTTAATTTTACGCCGCCATCTAAAAATCCTATTGAGGCTGTTATTGCTGTTGATGGTGGGTATACAGAGGCTCTTCTAGAAAAAGATTTTCCTTCCCGAACAGTTCATTTTTTACAGTTTGGTGCATTGTTTTTTAAACAGGAAGATTTAGCTGAGATTAATTCTAGTGCATTTATTGCACCAGAAGACATGGCAAAGCTCAAAAGTATTAGTAGAATTAAACTAGCATTACCAACTAGAAATATACGTCTTAAAGATGAAAACACCCTCCAAGGTAGTGTTCTGAAAACTATTTTTGAATTTTTTACTAGAAACACATTAGACGAAGATAAAAGTCTAATTGATACTTTAGCTTGGTTTGTTTTTCGTCGTTACAAAGGAGGACAAAGAACGGAAGCAGAAAAGAGTTGGCTTCTAGCAACCAACCCTCTTAGTCCTAACGGCAACCCAGTTACTTTGTTAGAGCAGAATATGGATAGAAATAATTATACTTTCCCTTGCCCAGAAACTGGAGGAACGATTCATTTAACAGATATTTTTAGGCTGCATGAAGTTATTGATGAGGAGACAGGTGCAGATGGAATATTAGGTTATCTGGTGAATGTTATTGAGCATATTATTCTTCTTCATTTAATTCGCCAATTATTCTATACTCAACCAGATATACTCAAAAAAATTCTTTTTATTAAAGATGGTTCAACTGGTTTTTTTGGACAGACTGCTGGTTTACATAAACCAATGCGAGACTTAATAAAGTGGCTTTTGAGTAAGCAGAATATTCTCTTAGCTGGGTTAGAAAAAAGCGGTGCTTTTGTAGATCATGCTCAAGAAATACAAAAAAGGTTAAGTCCTGGGCAAGCACTTATTTTAACAGATGAATATATTTATCGGTATATTTTACCAGGAGGTGGAGACCCAAATCAACCTTATGCTTCTAGTAGTAATTATGGGCATAAAGTTATCTTTAAAACTCGTAGTGGACAAATGCACGTTGTTTCATTACCAGTGGAGGAACTCAAAAAAACTCCTATTAAAAATGATTTACCAAATTTACAAATAATATTAGCTAATGTAGAGGCATTACACTGTGATATGTATGATTCAGCCCTCTTCCCTGTAGCTCTTGTTAATAAACTTGTTAGCCTTTCTGCTCACCCCAGCCAACGTATTCTCCAAAAGTTTGCCAATCAAGCAATTAAATAAAAATGTTTGTTAACTACTTCATATATACACTTTCTTATTGCTTAAACTGAAACCCAGTACAGCAGCGAGTAAATTTAAAAGTCTTCTCCATGTTTTTAGGCATTTAAATTATTATTCTGAATAATCTTGAAAAAAAGTTATAACTATTAAGTCGTGATTATGTTGTAACTCTTGAACAAAGAACAAACAAACCCAATTAAAATACTAGATTTACCACCCTATTACACACAAAAATACGGTTCTGCCTATTTGGGTGACAGTCTCGAACTGATTAAACTTATTCCTGATAACGCGATCAACCTTATTCTCACTTCTCCACCGTTCGCTCTTATCAAAAAGAAAGAGTACGGAAATGAAAGCTCAGAAAATTATATTGATTGGTTTCTGCCATTTGCTTATGAGTTTAAGCGAGTCATGGCAGAAACAGGTTCATTTGTTTTAGATTTAGGTGGCGCTTATTTACCCGGTAATCCTGTACGCAGCATTTACCAATATGAGTTATTGGTCCAACTGTGTAAAGAAGTCGGTTTTTTTCTAGCGCAAGAATTTTATCATTATAATCCTGCACGGCTACCCACTCCAGCAGAGTGGGTAACTATCAAGCGCATCCGAGTTAAGGATTCGGTCAATGTGGTGTGGTGGTTATCGAAAACCCCGCACCCAAAGGCGGATAATAGGAAGGTTTTAAAGCCTTATAGTCAGAGTATGAAAAATTTACTCACAAAAGGCTATAAAGCTAAAACCCGTCCTAGCGGACATAATATCTCTAATAAATTTCAAAAGGATAACCAAGGTTCAATTCCACCCAATTTACTGGAAATAGCCAATACTGAGTCGAATAGTGCCTATTTGCGGCGTTGTAAAACAGCAGGAATTAAACCACATCCAGCACGTTTTCCTCCTAGTTTTGCGGAGTTTTTCATCAAGTTTTTGACTGATGAAAATGATTTAGTTTTAGATCCTTTTGCTGGCTCTAACACTACTGGATTTGTTGCTGAAAACTTACAACGTCGTTGGATCTCTTTAGAAATTAATAGAGATTATTTGCAGGGAAGTTGTTATCGATTTAACCAAGAGTAGATACATGTATTAAGCATGTTCTACTCTTAACGGAGAATTGGAGAATGTAGCCTTTAGATTTTTTTAAACAAAATCAAATTTCACCATTTACCTGCATTTGGTGAACTCGATCTGCCAGTTCTTGGCGACTTTGGTCGTCAAGCTTATCTATTGCTAACATACCCATGAGAATAACCTCTTTCAGGGTTAAACGTGTAGAATGTGCCTGTTTTTGCACAATCTCTTTAATAATTGGACTAACACCGATCGCTGTACTAGCTCTAGCCACAGAAAAAAAGGGATACCTTATTGACTTCGCATAAATATTAGCACTTTAAAGGAAGTAATTCTATAGAGTTGGAATTTAATTATGTTTGTTTTTATGTATTTTTATACGTTCAAGCAAAAAACCTTAAATTTTACTCACCTGGTCTATTCCTTCAGACGGATTTTTACTCTCATTTTCTTCCAGTTTTCAGTCTTAACATTGTTGGTCGAGAGAAAAATCTAGTAATTCTCTAGAGTCTAGCCTTTTGCTGCTTTGTTCTAAGGTGATACATCTATAAGCCAGGAAAAATTGCTAGAAAAAACTGGAGAAGCGATCGCCAAAGCCAGAGTTAGTTTGAGCATTTGATGATTACGCATGTACTAACATGTTTTGTTGAGTCACCGCAATCAGCAGTTAAATGCTACTGCTAGTCAAATTTCAGGAAATTTTGACAATTTACAGGTGACTGTTGTTAGTTACTCAAAACTACCAATCGAATATTAAGGCCAGCCTAGCATCGAGCCGTTTTCGATACATTCTTATATCCCAAAGGATAGATTGTCAAGGTTATGGAATCACTTGGCTTTACAAAGCTAATTGTTGTGGAAGAGAATAAAAACTCGATCAAAGCAAAATTTTCCTGAATCCAGCTAGTTATAGCTGTGATATGGAACAGCAGTAATTACAAGGAGAGACAAAACTGATGAGGGAACCTTATCTGTTGGCAGCAAGCTTGTTAACAGGATTGGCAATACCAGCATCGGCTCTCCCACAGATGTCGAGTATCACACCTGAAGAGCCAGAATTTTTGGGAGATATCCACCAGGGTTCTCAGTCCTTTGGAGGTGAAAATATTATCCCTAGTGTTGACGTGTCCTTACCAGAATTCAGCAACCAAGCTGTTTCTCTATTAGGGGATTTACCATCGCCATTGGGTGAGGACTTGCTCTCCAGTGTTGACACCTCCCTACCAAAGTTTAAAAATCAGATTTGGTCTGAGTTAAAAAACTCTCAACTGCCATTAGTTGAGAATCTTACCTCAAAACAGGAAATTTCCTTACCAGGTTTGAGCAACGAGGTTTGGCCAATAACTGTTGATTCATCAAATCGGCCTGATTTTTCTACGTCTAATCGTTCCCTAGCAACTGGTAATCAACTTTATTACCAAAGATTAGCGTCGCTAAAAACAGGACAAATTTACACTCGCGTGGATAATGGTAATTCGCAGTCTTTGTGGGAGTTAGCAGATAAACATAAGTTAACTTATGAGGATTGGAAAAGTTTATTAGTTATGGAAGCCAGAGCGATCGCCAAAGGTCAAGGCAAAAATCGCCTAAGTATCCTAGTAGGTGATTCCTTGAGTATGTGGTTTCCTAAAGAAAAATTGCCTAGTGGTAAGTTGTGGCTCAATCAAGGTATCTCTGGAGATTCCTCTGCGGGTGTCTTGAGAAGACTATCGGCTTTTAACGCTACACGCCCAGAAATAATTTATATCATGGTGGGTATCAACGACCTACGCAAAGGTAATAGTGATGAGTCGATTTTAACCAATTACCACCAAATTATTAACCGCTTACGCAAAGCTCATCCTAGCACTCAAATTGTTGTCCTATCGATTTTACCTGTACGCTTAACAACAATTTCTAATAGCCATATTCGTCACCTTAATACCCAACTGGCTTTGCTCGCCAAACAGCAAGGAGCTAATTATTTGGATATCCACAGATGGTTTACAGATTTTGAGGGTAATTTACGCCCAGAATTAACTACGGATGGCCTACATCTGTCACCACAGGGATATGACGTTTGGCGAATAGCACTACAGCAAATAGAATACAAAATTGCAGGTCGGTGAATAGCCTTTCAACCATAGTGTTTACTTAATTAGTAGAAACACGGTTATACTGTGCCTCTAAAGTATAGTTCCCCTATTTAAACAATACTGTAACTGGGCATTCTGTCGGATCACTAGATCAAAGACAGAATGCTGTTTTTATGGAAATTTGCACTGATACCAAATCCTGTTTTGTTACCCCCTTTTCCTTGATTAGTCCGCGCAGGCGGACTTTGCTTGTGTAGCCGCGACTTCCAGTCGTTAGGGCAAAAGGGGGGTTTGAAATGAGGATTTAGTATGATTTAGAGACTGGAAAATCAACATCTGGGTATTTTAGTGTATAAAAATACCAGCCTTTAGCATCAATATAAATTACGCATATTCAGTGATTTAAGTAGATAGGTGTCAATAAATGTAAGATAGCTGATTGCGGCGAAGCACTAAAAAATCCCGGTCATGGCTATTGCTTCGTAGTTCTTCCTCATAATAAAAGCTTAATTTAATTATGTCTACTGATCAAAAATATAAAGCTTTGTGTAGTCGAATATTAAACAGCGTAAATTCCTCATTCAGCAGTGAAAGAAAATAAAGAGGTGCTAATCGAAATCAAGCAGCGATCGACACCTCAACTGTTGAATTATCCAATGTTTGATTTGCCACTGACCTCAATTTTCTGTAGAAACTTGAAGGCAAAATCTAACTTTTAGTAGATGTGCAAACCGTAACTATTAGGAAAATAACATGGAAAATCGGATCAAAGTGCAAGAACTTAACGAAAATGAACCTTGCATGGAACTCACCCCAGAAGAATTAGCAGAATTAGAAACTTTAAAGGGTGGCACTTCCGTACTACTAGGACTAGGACTAGGTATCTACATAGGGCAGAGACCTAGAGTTTTTCCATTAGGAAAGCCCGCACCTGATTATGATGTATTTGATGTGAGCATCACACTGGGTTATTCGTCATAGTTTGATAGATGTAGAGAGCAATTGGAGACTAAGTAAATGGCCCCTACTGGAGACTTAAACCGTATTATTCAAATTCACCCATCCAGACGGTGCAATTTGCACTGTCTCCATTGTTACTCTTCTTCTAGTCCAGAGGAGCGTGATCAACTAAGCGTCACACTCCTCTTACAAGCCATTACTGAAGCAGGTCAACAAGGTTACAGTGTCGCTGGCTTTTCTGGAGGAGAACCCCTTCTGTATCAGTATTTACCAGAATTGCTCAAACAGGCTCGCCAATGCCAGATGCAAACTTCTGTTACAACTAACGGTATACTTTTAGACGAGAAACATCTAGAAAAGCTATCGGGAATTGTTGATCTCATTGCTATTAGTTTAGATGGAATGCCTGCCACCCACAATAAAATTAGGTCTTCCCCACAAGCATTTGAAAAAATGTCCTCTCGATTAGAGGGGTTACGACAATCAGGTATTCCTTTTGGATTTATTTGTACTTTAACAAAACAGAATTTTCGAGAATTGGATTGGGTAGCAAATTTTGCTCTAGAACAAGGAGCAAAGTTATTACAGATTCATGTCTTAGCTGAAGTGGGACACGCAAGTCAAAACCTAGTCGGATTTAGACCGAGTACAGAAATTTTATCTTTTGTTTACCTCAAAGCAATACGCCTCAGAGAAGCTTTAGGTAATCAAATCACCATTCATGTTGATTTAATCCATCAAGAATCTCTCCGTGCTTATCCTGAAGCATTTTTTGTGGGAGAATCAGCAATTTCCGAGTTAATATCACCCCTAATTATTGAACCTGATGGAACTGTAGTCCCGATTCAGCACGGCTTTGCTCGTCATTATGCTTTTGGAAATCTCCAAGAAGCATCTCTGACAGAAATGTTTAACCGTTGGTACAAAGAACGCTACCCCTCATTTTTAGAACTCTGTCAGCGTGTTTATGAAGATTTAATTGCACCTGCTGAATTACCTATTGTTGATTGGTATGAAGCATTAATACAGCAGGCAAAAAGGGAATTGGTGATTACTGGGTAGTTAGTTGCTGTAGATTTAGAACTTGATTTAACTTACCACTGCGATAACCTTCTAAATCGAGGGTGACGTAAATAAAGCCGAACTCCTGAAATGCAGCTACTAGAGAGGGTAAATCTGTAGTGATGACAAAATCTGTGATTTGGGCTGGTGGTAGCTCAATTCTGGCTGTGTCACCTTCAGAACGCACGCGCAAATTTTGCCAGCCTAGTTTCCGTAAATAAATTTCTGCTCTCCCTACTCGTTGTAATTTAGTCACGGTAATTTCTTCACCGTAGGGAAAGCGGGAACTCAAACAAGGTTGAGCGGGTTTATTCCACCAAGGTAAACCGAGTTGTTGAGAAATTTGCCGGACTTCTATTTTAGTTACCCCCACTTCTGCGAGTGGCGATCTCGCTCCTCTTTCCTTTGCTGCTTGGATGCCGGGACGATAATCATGTAAATCGTCAGCATTTACCCCATCCACAACATAGGGATAACCCCATTCTAAGGCTAAAGGCTTGAGGGTATCGTGTAGTTCGCTTTTACAAAAATAACAACGGTTAACAGGGTTGGAAGTGTAATTAGGGTTGTCCATTTCATGGGTGTGGACAATTTTATGAGTAATACCGATAGTTTCCGCTTGTTCTTCTGCTTCTGCTAACTCTTCTGGTAACAGAGAAGGAGAAACGGCTGTCACAGCCACAGCGCGATCGCCTAATACATCATAAGCAATCTTCGCCACCAGCGTACTATCAACTCCCCCAGAATAGGCGATTAGCGCCTGTCCCATTTCCTGAAATAAAGCCTTTAACTGCTCTAGTTTTTCTGTCACCGTCATCCTCTCAAACCTTTTTCACCCTACAGAATCTATTGTAGTCATTGGTTATTGGTCATTGGTCATTGGTTCAGAAGAAGGCAGGAGGCAGGAGTCAGGAGAGACGCTCTGACACGGGGACGCAAAGACGCGGAGACAGAAAAGATTTTAGATTTTGGATGGAACAATCTAAAATTCACAATCGCAAATACAAAATTGAATATTCTCCCCTCTCCGTGTCTCCCCTCCCCGTGTCTTCCCTCTCCCTGTCTCCCCTCTTTCTTCCCCCATCTCCCCATCTCCCCATCTCCCCATCTCCCCATCCCCCTCATCCCCCTCATCCCTCATCCACCTTTTGACTATATTTTGCCACCATAGTTGCTAATAGTGGTAACTCGATTGGTTTAGAGATGTAATCATCGACACCAGCAGCTAAACAGGTTTCTCGATCGCCTTTCATGGCCATAGCAGTTTGAGCAATAATCGGAATATCTTGATATTGTGGATTTTCTCGTAGTTGCTGTACCAGTTTCAAACCATTAGCATCAGGTAAACTGACATCCATTAAGATAACTGCTGGCTTTACCTGTGCCAGCGTTGACCACATATCGTCACCACTACGCACCCAAGTGACTCGATAACCCAACTCACCCAGAGCAGAACGGATTAGTTCCGCATTAGGAATATCATCTTCTACTAATAAAATCTCTATGGCTGTATTTACGCTTTCCCCAGGAGCAGGAGTTTTGCTGATAGTAGCTTCTGGGTTGGCTATTAAATCCTCTGCGTTTTTGACTTCGATCGCTGCTAAAACTTCTGCTTGGGGTTTTAATGGCAAAATAATCGTAAAACGAGAACCTTGATTTAGCTCTGATTCTACCTCCAAAGTACCGTTGTGAATTTCTGCCAGTTTTTTAGTGACTACCAATCCCAAACCAGTGCCTTCATCTCGTGGTGCTGCTGAATTGACAATTTGGCAATAAGGTTTAAATAATAGTGCTTGATTTTCTTTGGATATGCCAATACCAGTATCCCAAACTGTAAACCATAAATTTACATCTTGAGTTTTCACGCTCAGACCTACACTACCCTGACTGGTGAATTTAACGGCATTAAATAGTAAATTCAGCAGCATTTGCTTGAGACGCAGAGGGTCAGCCACAATAGTTTTTACATCTGAATCTAGTTCTAAACGCAGTTTTAAGCCTTTATTAGCAGCCTTTTCCTTGACCAAAGCCAATACGTTTTGACACAGTGGTGGTACATCTATGACTTCCCACTGCACCTCTAGTTGATTAGCTTCTATTTTGGAGAGATCCAAAATATCATTAATCAGAGCTAGTAAGTGTTTACCACTAGATTGAATAATATTTAAGTATTCTTGCTGTCTTTGTTTACCTGGGTTATAGCCTTGAGCTAACAGCAAATGGGTAAAACCAATAATAGAACTGAGTGGGGTGCGGATTTCGTGGCTAGTATTAGCCAAAAACTGGTTTTTGAGTTGATTAGTGCGTTCTAGTTCTTGATTAAAGTTAGCTAACTCTTGGAACCGTTGCTGCCAAGATTGAATTTGCCGCAGTTGGGTTAGAGCTGTATTAAAATGCTGGATTGTTTTGGTAATTAGTTGTGTGACTAATTGAGTTTGTCCAGGGTTAAGTGAGTCACTATTTGCTGTCAAATTGACTGTACCAACCAGCAGCCATCCTCTGACACCACTGGTGGCATCTTCCATCAGCTGCCAGACTTTGGGGGGTTGTTCAGTCTCAATCTGTTGTAAATCTTCTAAGAGGATTTCTTGTTCTAATTGCCATTCTGGTGCGTTGCCTGTAGTGGTGTCCACCGACTCTAAAGACTGGGAGTGAACAGAGGAACAGACATAGCTAATTTTACCGATCGCTGATTGGGAAGGAAACAAAGCGATCGCCACCTCATCACCATTTAAAGCTTGATGAAGTTCATCAACCAGAGTTTGACAAATTTCTGCTTCTTTTGTTGTTGCCTGGGGTAGCGTTGCAGAAGCCGTTAGCAAGCAATCACTAAACCGACTCTGTATCTGATTCAAACTGCTTTCCAACCACAACTCAGCCTGTAGTTGCTGGATTGTTTTCAAAAGCTTTGGTGTTGCATCTATTTGTGCGTTTTGTTCTGGTAAGCTTGAAGACTGCTGCATGGTCAACTAGACCGTTGAACAAGATAAACTGCCCACAAAAATGCGAACAGAATTTTATGTATATTAACTTACGATGTTTTTTATTTATAAACCATAGTGAATAGTGTCTATTATGACAGGTAAATTTCACATTTTTTTATACAACCGCTCACCTAAAAATTTTTAATCTGAAGTTAAAAATATTATGGACGTACAACAAATCCTCCAATTCGTGATCAATGGGATTGCCGTTGGCAGCATTATTGCTCTAGCGGCGGTTGGGTTGACCCTTACCTATGGAATTCTCCGCCTGTCTAATTTTGCCCACGGGGATTTTCTGACCTTGGGTGCATATTTGAGTTTACTGGTAAATAAACTAGGGTTAAATATTTGGCTGTCCATGATTCTGGCATCTGGTGGTGTAGTAGCCGTAATGTTACTGACGGAAAAACTGATCTGGGCCAGGATGCGATCGCTCCGCACTACTTCTACCACACTGATTATTATCTCTATCGGACTGGCTCTATTCTTGCGGAATGGAATTATTTTTATCTGGGGTGGTGGCAACCAAGCTTATGATTTACCCATCGCACCTGCCCTACAATTTTTTGGCTTAAATGTCAAGCAAAATCAAATATTAGTATTGGGATTAGCGATTATAGCTATATTGGCACTTCACTACCTGCTGCAAAATACTAAAATTGGTAAAGCAATGCGGGCTGTGGCCGATGATTTAGACCTAGCCAGAGTTTCGGGAATTAATGTAGAGACGGTGATCCTCTGGACTTGGGTAATAGCTGGTGTTTTTACCGCTTTGGGTGGAGGCATGTATGGCTTAATAGAAGCTGTACGTCCCAATATGGGCTGGTTTTTGATTTTGCCCTTATTTGCTTCCGTAATTTTAGGGGGCATTGGCAACCCTTATGGAGCGATCGCGGGTGCTTTTATTATTGGTATTGCCCAAGAAGCCTTTATTCCCATACTTAACCAAGTTATCGCTGCTGTTTATCAACTTGCACAGTTGGGTGCAGCACCAGCCTTGGGACTAAATTACAAACAAGGTGTAGCCCTACTAATCATGATTTTGGTGCTGCTTATTCGTCCCAAAGGTTTATTCAAAGGCACAATCTAAGCAGCACCAGCCTTAACTATTCAATGATATGGAAGTAATAAGCTGCTACTAAAAAGTTAATAGCTAACAGTAGCAGCGCCCAACCTGTACGAAAGGCGTATGGGGGTTTAGCGCCGGTGTTAGCTACAGCAGAACTTTTGCTTTTAGAAGTCATAACCAATTCTCCTCATTTCATGACTTTTTAAGAAATATCAAACAGAAGCACCATTTGTGCAAATTCTTTAGAAATATTTGTGAGAAAGGGGGTATTGGGTGTTGGGTATTGGGTATTGGTGTAGGGAAAAACATAAATTAATTTCTCCCCATCTCCCCATCTCCCCATCTCCCCTCACACCTCCCCCGCATGATAAGAACTCCGCACCAATGGGCCAGAGCGTACATGACTAAAGCCCATATCTTGGGCGATTTTTCCTAATTGCTCAAATTCTGCTGGTGTCCAGTATTTTTGTACTGGTAAATGGTCTAAAGAAGGGCGCATATACTGACCAAGAGTGAGGCGATCGCATCCCACTCCCCGTAAATCCCCCATTGTCTCAACTACTTCTTCTACTGTTTCTCCATGTCCCAGCATTAAGCCGGATTTGGTGGGAATAGTGGGATCTAGTTCTTTAACCGTGGCCAAAACTTGTAAGGAGCGATCGTACTTTGCCCCCCGACGCACGGGGCCAGTTAACCGTCTGACTGTTTCCACATTGTGATTAAAACAAGCCGGTTGAGCCTGGACAATTTGAGCAAGGCAATCTCTGTTACCCCAAAAATCTGGTGTCAATACCTCAATTTGTGTTTGGGGATTAACTTGTCTAATCGCCTCCATTGTCCGTACAAAATGCCCAGCCCCCCCATCCGGCAAATCATCACGAGCGACAGAAGTTAGTACCACATAACGCAAACTCAACAACTGCACTGCTTGAGCTACCTTTTGCGGTTCCTCCATGTCCACAGCCATTGGTGCATGACCTTTATCTACCTGACAAAAAGCACAAGAACGAGTGCAAGTTGGCCCCAGCAGTAGAAAAGTAGCCGTTTTTTGGGCGTAGCACTCACCCCGATTCGGACAGCGACCTTCTTCACAAATCGTATGAATTTGGCGCTGTTTAATGATACGTTGTACCGTAGAGATTTCACTGGCTTTGCCAATAGACCGACGTAACCAACTAGGTAATACCGTAATTTCCGAAGAGAGTGCGGGTGTTTGTGAAGAACTCATAGACATCCTAATTTAGATGCAAAAATAAATTTAGGCAATTTTTCAGGTGATTTTCCTCATCTATAGAACTACTATGATACAAATTAGTAAGAATATAAGTAGAAGTTTCGCCGACTACGTGCGATCTTGTCATTTATACAAGAATATACTCTCCCCCAATCTATATAAATTTTGTATATAGTGGGAGAATTCTTAAAGTCAATCGGCACAATAGCCATCTACACTTAAAATTTTTGGTAGAGTAATCAGTCGTGGCAAGTAACAAAATTTTAGTTATCGATGACACTACAGTTGTCAGGGTAAAAGTAAAAGAAATGTTAGAAAAGCTGCCTGGAGGCAACTTCGAGGTAGTAGAAGCAAAAGACGGGTTAGAAGGATACAACTTGATCACGCGGGAGAAATTCAGCTTGATCATGTTGGACTTCCTGTTACCGAAAATGACTGGTTGGGAAGTGTTCCAAAAAATTCAGGCTCAAGCTGAATTACGGAAAATTCCCTTAGTGATTATGTCTGGACGGAAGGAAGAGGTAACGGAAAAAATTCCTGAACCCTTTGAATACTTTGATTTTCTCGGCAAGCCTTTTGACCAAAAGCAGCTAGTCAATGCCTTGAAGTCAGCAATGGCTAAGGCAAAGCTACCCCGTCCAGATGAACGTTCTGTTGCTACTCCTGCTGCTGCTGCCGTTGCGGCCCCTCCAGCCAAAGAAGCCGCCACTACTTCTAGTGCTTCTGCTGCCGAAATCGCTGCATTAAATGAAAAAATTGTCAAGATGCAGGCAGAAATTGAAGGTCTGAAGAAGCAATTAACTCAAATTGTCACATTTATTAAACAGAAAATTAAATAACATTGACCATTTAAATTATTCTTTATAAGACTTAACCTGTCGCATTCAATTTAGTTGAAAAACGACAGGTTATTACCTTTTTTGCTAGTTTATCTCTCAATTTTTATCGATTGAAGCTGGAATTTTGTCTTGAGAGCAAGACATTAGATTCACCCCACAAAACACAAAGACGCAAATCACAACTTTGCGCCTTTGGTTGATGAGATAAATTCTTAAGAAGCTACCGCAGTGGAACGAGTTCTACGTCTTCTACCATCAGCCACCTTCACAGCAGTAGCCGCAGTAGTCGCAGCAGATGTAGCAACTGGCGGTTCTTCAGGGATTTGCATTAATAATGTCACAGAAGGTTGACATTGTAATTCTTTACGGATAGAACGCGCCATTTCACGCTCTAAAGTACCTTGCAAGCCACCCCAATCTATATCTGCTGGGTCACTTCCGGGAGCAAATTCTGACCAACGCACACTAATAATTTCTTCTATGCGTTGCTGTACCCACTTTTGCAGTAGCGATCGCTCGATACTTGTCACCACACCCCGCAGGTGAATTTCGGGTTTAGCCAGGAGTTTACCATTCCAGTCAATGGCCGCCGCAATGGTGACAATGCCTTCTGAAGCCATCCGTTGTCTTTCATGCAACACCTTAGCACTCACCATGCCAGAACTAGCAGTATCTACCAGTTCAATACCCGATGGCACTTTACCCACTGCTCGGATGGAATTCTCTGTTAATTCTACTACATCACCATTCTGGATAATTACCATGTTTTCGGCGGGAATGCCCATACTTTGGGCAGTTTGTGAATGCTTAACTAACATTCTATGTTCACCGTGAACAGGTAAAAAGAATTTAGGACGTGTTAAAGCAATCATCAGTTTTTGGTCTTCTTGGCAACCGTGACCAGAAACGTGAACTCCTTTTTCCCGACCGTAGACGACATGGGCGCCTTGCATCATCAATTTATCGATGACGGTGACTACAGCAATGGTATTACCAGGAATGGGGTTAGCGGAAAATACGACTGTGTCTCCTTCCCGAATTTTGATGTGGGGATGTTCTTTATTAGCGATGCGGGTCATAGCTGACATTGTTTCGCCTTGAGAACCCGTCGTCAAAATTAACACATTTTCCTCTGGAAGAGTGCGGGCAATGTGTAAGGGTTGGAGGAGATTATCTTCACACTTGATATAGCCTAAATTGCGGGCGTGAGCGATAATATTTAACATGGAACGCCCGACAACGGTCACAACTCGGTTGTGCTTTTTAGCTAACTGCAACACTAAGTTGATCCGATGGACACTAGAAGCAAAGGTGGTAACGAATAACCGTCCTTTAGTTTGACTAAATACGCGATCGAGATTGGGATAAACTGACTGTTCGGAAGGAGTAAAACCTGGTACTTCTGAGTTAGTCGAATCACTCATCAGGCATAAAACGCCTTTTTCCCCATGTTCCGCTAGGCGTTGGATGTCAAATCTTTCCCCATCTACAGGAGTATGGTCAAATTTAAAATCACCTGTGTGGATGACTACCCCTAAAGGTGTATGTAGTGCTACAGTAAAACTATCGGCGATCGAGTGGGTGTTGCGGATATATTCTACAAAGAAGGATTTACCGATTCTCACCACATCACGGGGTAAAACACTCCTTAATTGTGTGCGATCGCGGACTCCGGCTTCTTCTAATTTCCCCTCTAGCATCGCCATTGCTAGTCTAGGGCCATAAATCACGGGAATATCAAATTGTTTGAGGTGAAAAGCAATCCCCCCAATATGGTCTTCATGACCATGAGTAACAATCATCCCCTTAATTTTGTGCCGATTTTCCCGGATGTATGTTGTATCTGGGAGGACAATGTTTACACCATGCATCGCCTCGGTGGGAAAAGCTAATCCTGCATCTAGCAAGACTATTTCGTCGTCATACTCGAAAACACAAGTATTTTTGCCGATTTCATGTAAACCGCCCAAAGGAATAATTTTTAGGGCGGAGTCAGCTTCGTTTTTAGCCATTTTCTCCTTGAGATTGTTGTGGTTCGTGAATCAGTTGATAGTTAGCTTTTTTGTATGCAAGACTACTGGCAACGTCTACTGAAGTCAGTTTGTAAGCAGCCAAATTTTAATTGCGGATGTAAATTTTCAGTTAAATAAAATGGAATCTACTACTGAAGAATTTTTATATCTTTCAGTTTTAGCACAGATGCTTAAATTGCCACTGAGTAACAATTAATTTCCATTATTTATATGTAGCTTTGGGAACTAGCTAGTTGATAAGTTCCGTTATATGGGGGCTTAGATCAAACTAAGTTTTTTTAGTACCGCCTCTAATTTTTGACGTATTTCTGGTTCGGCCTCACAAAGCGGCGGACGAGTATCACCTACCTCCCAACCTTGCAGTTTTAAAGCTTCCTTAAGGGGAATGGGATTTGTAGTTAAAAATAGAACTTTAAACAGGGGAAAAAGTTGCAGATGGATATCCAGGGCAGTTTGATTTTTACCGACTTCAAAGGCTTGAATCATCTGTTGTATTTGATTACCTACCAGATGAGAAGCCACGCTGACTACACCCTTAGCCCCTACTGCTAACAAAGGTAAAGTTAAAGAATCATCTCCAGCGTAAATCTGAAATTCTGATGGTGTCAAGCGGCGAATTTCACTAGCTTGGTCTAAGCTTCCACTGGCTTCTTTGATTCCTACTATGTTGTCGATTTCTGCTAAAGAAGCTACTGTTTCGGGGCTGAGGTTTTGACCGGTGCGACCGGGGATATTGTACAACAACATCGGCAGGTCGGGACAAGCTTGAGCTATGGCTTGGAAGTGCCGATACAGTCCCGCTTGCGGTGGTTTGTTGTAGTATGGAACGACTTGGAGAGAACCATGTACTCCTATTTTAGCGGCTTTTTGGGTAGCCGCGATCGCTTCTTTGGTGGAGTTAGATCCACACCCAGCAATTACTTTCGCTTTCCCTGCTACCGCCTGCAATATCTCTACAAATAACTGGTATTCTTCATCCCAGGTTAAGGTCGGAGATTCTCCTGTTGTCCCACATATTACCAGTGTATCTGTACCATTGTTAACTAAATGTGTGGCTAGCTCTGCGGCTAATTGATAGTTAACGCTGCCGTCAGTTTTAAACGGCGTGATCATCGCGGTTATAACTGTGCCAAAGTCTCCCACCCTGTTTTCACTCCTAAAATTACCTCTTTGTTTGTTTTGGTGGTTTTGCAATTTGTTAGTGGTCATTGGTCGGTTGCCAATGGTAGGTGCTTGCCATCCATTCATCCGTACAGTCTAGTGCAGTTGTCTTTTCCTGATGACTACTGACTACTGACCACTGACAAAGGACTAAACAGATTTTTTTCTACTAATAACTCAGCAATTTGCACAGCATTCAAGGCTGCACCTTTACGAATTTGGTCTCCACACAGCCATAAATCCAACGCGCAAGGATGAGAAATGTCTTGGCGAATTCTCCCTACTAAAACTTCATCCTTGCCACTGGCTTCCATAGGCATGGGGAAATAATTTGTTTGCCAATTTTCCACCAATTTCACCCCAGGTGCATGACTTAACACCTCTCTAGCTTGATCGGGGTTAAATGGTGTCTCGAATTCTAGGTTAATGGCTTCTGAATGGGCGCGGAGTACGGGAACCCGTACACAGGTGGCGTTGATCCGAATTTGTTGGTTGCCAAAAATCTTCCGTGTTTCGTTGACCATTTTCATTTCTTCCTCACAATAGCCTAAATCATTTAAGGGGGAGTTGTGGGGAAAAAGATTAAATGCCAAGGGGTATGGTAACACTTTAGCTTCTGGCGTTTGTCCTTGGAGGATAGCTTGAGTTTGAATTTTTACTTCCTCCATGGCTTTTGCACCAGCACCACTAGCTGATTGATAGGTAGCAGCTACAATTCTTTTAACTGGTTGGATTTGGTGTAATGGCCATACTGCCAAACTCATGAGGATGGTTGTGCAGTTGGGGTTGGCGATGATGCCTTTGTGGTCAGCTAAGGCTTGGGGATTGACTTCTGGCACTACTAAGGGTACTTCCGGGTTCATCCGAAAGGCACTAGAGTTATCAATTACTACTGCGCCTTTGTCCACTGCCACCTTGGCCCAGGTTTTAGATGTTCCTCCGCCGGCACTAGCTAGTACCAAGTCTACATTGTTAAAAGTGCGATCGCTCACTGCTGTCACTAGCAGATTCTCGCCTTTAAACTTCAGCTTTTGACCTGCACTGCGCTCTGATGCTAATAATTTTAAATCAGCCAGAGGAAAATTTCGGCTCTCCAGTAATTCCAACAACTCTGTGCCAACAGCACCAGTTGCTCCCAAAATAGCTACACGATAGGACTTAGACAAATTGACTTCCTCCTTTAAGAGGTTATTGGTAATTTTTTGCAACTTAGCGAAAATAACAATTTATACGATTTAACTGCTTCTATCCAGCTTAAATAGTTTTGATTTTTTCTAATTTCTAATTTATTGGGTAGTTATAAATTAGAACTATTGATTTTTTTTAATATTGCCAATAAGTGATATTGCAGTTTACAACAAATTCTTCCTCAAATGTACCAATACATTAAACCTTATATTATGATACAACAAATTGTGAAGCAACAGCAAAATGGAAAGATTTAAATCCAGATATTTTACCCGAAAAGCTATCACCACAAACATGAGCAGGGCAATCTTGATTAAATGTGATTATTTGTGAGCATTAGTTAGAAAAATACTAACTAGCTACTAACCCTAGCAATCCCTGACCTTGTTTTTGAGTATTGAGCAGTTATTCAGGGCTGATGACTAAAAAACCTGCTAAATTCTCTTATATTGGGGTTTGTCGCTCTCCAACTGAGGGCAGTAAAATTGTGCCACAAGTGCTCCCACCGTGATATCCTTTCAACATAACAGCCTTAAGTCCAAAGTTCTACCACTGATTCTGGTAGCTTGATGGGAAATTAGTGCGACTTGATCTCTACCGTTAGGTTGAGCTTTGTCAACTTGTCGGTGCCAAACCATTATGGATTATAGTATATTACTTGTTTTAGCAACCTAACCTTGGGCGAGGGGGAGTTTATCGGCTTG
>DATGXQ010000492.1:0-3245 GCA_035298905.1 Nostocaceae cyanobacterium
CTTTGTAAGCCAACGCCAAAATCTTAAAACCGAGAGTGGGGCGGAGACTCTGGCCGCCAATCACATTGCAGCAAAACAAAATACATCTTTTAGAAAATTTGCATCGTTGGACATCCTCGTGATCAAAACACGACTAGACGAGAGTGAAAGCAAGGCGTTTCAAACTCAGCCATTAGGGCATTCAGTTTATTAGTTGTTTTTAGCATTTTATACAGTTTTAAACTGTCATTATGACTTCAATAACCCGTAAGAATGGTGAGGCAATAGCAAACAAAAACTTTTAATCCATTTATTGGAAAGAAATCTTAAGAATGATTTGTAAAATTTGTTACTAGGACGTAATTGTGGGAAAACATTCATCAACTTTAACGAAAGTTGATAAAAAGAAAGCTTAGCTTGTCTTCGATCAAACCTGTATATAAATCAATTGTATGTATTAGTAGTATTTCACATTAAAATTTAAATCCCCATTATTACTTGTAATGTATCGTATTGATTCCTTATCACATCGGAAGGTTTTTCTTATCCTTTCTTCATCAAAAATATCCAATATATCCAATCTTTAAGCGTAGAATGGTTTTAAACGTAAAATGCGTTCAATTCTTCTTTGTTTCTCTTTTCATATTCACCCTCGTCTGTTTCTTCAGAGCTTTCACCATCTTTCGCCTCCGAAGAGCTTGATAAAAAAGAAAACTGATCATCAAGTAAATGTTATACATTCAGCTCCTCCATAATAGAAACTGTAAACCATGTTAACATAAATCAAACTTTTCTGTCTGCTTGATTGACAATTTGCAGTGCTTCTAGTTGATTACTTGTTAAAACTGCCTTTCAAGCCAGCTAAGGCCCCGTCACGCCAACAATTAGTTGGATTACAAAATATTGGCTTACCATGGATTGACTTGGAAAAAAATGAGCTTAAGCCGGGATAAAATGGTAGCAATACGCGTTCGGAATCAGATTTTTGGCTTGAACCCTTAGCAAAGTATTTGGCTGCGTACTTGAGCCACGTTGGGAATACGGCCCCAGGCAAATAGCCAATCTAATGTAGTGAAACTAAAAAGCCAGGATGAAGCTGCGTAAAACAGAAAACATGCTCACTCTTGCGGAAAAGTTAAAAGTAATTCAGGTTCTTCGCGGCGCGAATTATTCAACGGAGTTGGAATAGTGTGACTCAGGAAACAGTAGTAAGGTGCTGGAAGCGTGCAAACTGTATCCCTCATCAGCTTGAAGAGTAGGAGTGAACAGAAGCACAACAGAAACATCTATATCAAGCGAACAAGTGACTGCTGTAACAAGCGTTTGTGACGTTGTATCATCGATATCTCGTCATCCTAAAAATCAAGGGAATCTAGAAACTGTAGGACTTGTGGATCTTGTTGACATTATCGAGAAACTTGATCATGAAGAGAAGTTGATTGGTTTAGTAGAAAGGTGGCTGAATCTGGAAGTTGATCTCGAGGTAATTGCAGCACAAGATCTAAAAATACAGTACAGTGAAATACATTGAAAATATCCGGACAGCGGCTCTTTTGCATAAGCCGCTGTACATACAAATTGTTATCTAATTCTTTCATTTATACAGCTATTATTATGAAATTTTCTGGGATTGTTCTTTATAATAAATGCTATAAACTAATTTTTTTTTCAATTTTTTTTGTCTATTGATAATAGCCTAAAAAATATTTTCCCACAATATCCGGACAGCTTCGCCATTGCTTGTGTAAAGCAATGGCGACTGTCTCGATAAAAAAAAAACAAAAAATCGGTAGTTAACGAAAGCAAACAGCTACAAAAATTATATGAAAAAATAGCTCAAAACCTCCTCTATCTCTTTATTGTAGTTTAATATTGTTCAATGTTTTAAATCTAGGTGCAAATTTCACCTAAAGTAGACTTATAGTAAAAACTGTACGAATCCCATCCCTAAATAATGCTTGACGGCGATGGCGGGGGAAAGGAGAAATGTGATTATAACTTGGCTCTAGTGTTATGCCACTATTGATTTTAGAAAATTATGTAGTAGTAGTATTACTGGTTCCTGAACTTTTCAACGAATTCTAGTAGCAGTAATTACTACTAATAATTTCTCCTACTTCTACTTTTATATAGTAATATAAATTTTAAAAAGTAGTGAGCTTATTTTAAACTTCTTTATTTAAGCCATATGGAAGGTCTGTGTTTCGCAACAAGTCGCAACAGTATAAATACGCACAATAATTGAGTTTAATTATGGGAAAAATTGTGGACATTGCAATTCCTGATTGCAGGCAAGGGAAACTTCTTCTTCAAGCTGCTCCTCAGTCAATCGGCATCTCCTACCACCACACAGCCAGGTTGCCGACGAAAATTCTCTTTCTGAGGGGGGTGCTAGTTGCCGAAATGCAACAAATAGAAGGGCCTAGGTGATGCAGAACCGGGAACTGAGCTGCGTGTTTAACCCAAAAATCGACATGGTCTGACTTGGTGCCCGCTTTGATCGACAGGCAGAGATATAGGTCAAACTCCTCTTCAATAGCCGGTTCTGTCGCTGCTGCGTCATTTTCTAGAAAATCCTCAGCCATTTCAGCCTTTCTCTGTGCACACAGTAAGGGAAAAGCGTTTGCATCTATATCACAATGCCTCCGTTTAACAGTATCAAGATTTGGAATTCGTTCGTGCAGTAATAGAAATGGCTGAATTTCTTTATTTACTTTTCTTTATTTACTACAACTTATGACGTAAATAAATATTAGTAAAACTTGAAGATATCTAGTAATAGTAAAGGTAAACAGTAAAAAAAACTATTAATTAGTAAAAGTAAGAAAAAAAGTAAGAAAAACTAATTTTTTACTAGTAGTAATTTAAAAAAATAGTAGCCCAACCTGCCTGCTCCGCTTTGTAGAGGAAATACCACTGGATCGTATCTTTTGAAGACACGTATTATTTTGAAAGAAGTATAAACACCAATTGCACCATTGTTACAAAAGATATAGGAGTATAGCTCAGTGGTAGAGCTTTCGACTGCAGATCGAAGGGTCCCAACTTCAATCCTGGGTGCTCCTTATTCATTTTTAAGTATTGTCAAAATAATGTTCTATTAGCATGCTTCATTATAATTAACGAACCCTCAAGGGCACTAGAGCGTTTAGACACTAGTCTAATTTTGGCCATTATTTGGACACAAGTTTACCATCTCTGATTGTCGTACAGTAGTCTTTGCAGTGTTGGCAAGTACTTGTGGAAGGTAAATGATAGAAGTATAA
>DATGXQ010000493.1:0-8118 GCA_035298905.1 Nostocaceae cyanobacterium
TAAAGGAGGTTGACTTTGTTGAATAATTGATTGGGCTTGAACCTGAATGGCTGACAACCTTAAACCAGATTTTAGCTTTTCTTGGTCATTTTCCAAAGAATTAATAATTTCAATATCTTTTTGTATGATTTTATATAACCAATCAATTGCAGATAAATAATCTTGGCTGCTAATTCTATTTTGCAGTTGTTCAACTAACAAATTAACATGATTATTATTAATAGCTAGTTGAGCTAATGTATCCCTATTTTTTGATATTAGCCAATTTATTCTATTAGCAATTTCACAAACTCGATCACATTGCTTAAATGAGTCAATTAGTGTGTTAAACTCTCGTTGAGCATCATTGATATATTCAAACCAATTTGGTAAATTTTCATTTAAAATAGTCAGCATAGGAGAAGGTAAGATAATTAAATTATCTGTTAAATATTGACGCTGTAGGAGGCATTGTTTTAATATCTTGTATATATGAGGATTAGCTGTAAAATACCATTGTTGTAATTGTTCTTTTGCTAAATTAATATACTCTAACTGGTTTATTAATTCATCAAGTTTATGTTTCTGGTTAATTTGCAAAATAGCGTTAGATTTAACTATATTATTTAAGCCTTCTAATAGTTTCTCAACTTCTTGACGTTCAGCTTCTTGTAGCTCATAAGTAGCTTTTTTACTTTCATAAACGACCGCTAGATGTTCTAGATATTCTTCTAATTTTGATTTTTGTGTAGGATAATTTATTTCAAATTCAACATAAGTTTTAAATCTATTGGGCTGGGTTAATAATGGAACAAGACCTTGAACGAGTTTAATTTTTGGTATTAGCTGATTTTCACAATCTCTAGCTGTATCTTCTCGCCATCTATGAACCACATTACTTTCTGAATAAGGGTATTTTTCTACGTCATCATTCCCAAAAATACCTTCTCTTAAAGGACGCAATAAAGGATGATGAGGTAATCGTTCTAAAGCATTATCTACAGCTAGATTTGCTTGAGAAGCTATTAAAACTTTACGTCCTCTCAAAGCCATTTGATAGCATATTTCTGTAATAACAGTTGTTTTTCCTGTACCGGGAGGACCCTGTAGTAAAACTAAGTCTTCAGCAGCTAAAACAGCTTCTACTGCTGCTTTTTGTCCTTCATTTGCACCCTTTAATAATAAGTCAGAAGGATTTAATAATATTTCTTTTTGTATTGGTCTTGCTTGAGTAGCATCAAAGAAAAATTTACCCAAATTAATTTAATATTATGAGTATGAAATACTTCTTTTAATTCTGTTAAAGCTCTTTCTTTCCATTGAAGTTGGACAATACTACCAACATCTTTATATAACAAATATGCTTCTTTGGGTAGATTTATATTTTCTATTCTACTATTTCCAATTAGCTCCTCATCAATCTCAATAGTAAGATATATGTTTTCGTTTTTATTGATGATTTTTTCTATTTTCCCGATATATATTCCCCTACTTATCATAGCAGAATTAATTTCTGTTACTAATTGAATATCTTCTCCTATGGCACTTAGAATGCGTTCTATTAATCCTTCTTTTTTCAGCATATTAGAAAGAAGATTTGAATGAATACCAAAGGCAAAATTTTTATCTATTGTAAAATTTATAAATCGCTTTTCATTAGTAAAATTATGACTGATAAATCTGACACAAAATTGTTTTTTCTCTATTAACTTTTTTTCAACTCTTAAAAAATCGCCCCATCGTCTAATTTGATTTTCTGTTGGTACATAATCTTTACAAAATGGTTGACTAGTAATTCTGTCAAATGCTTCTTTAGGAATCCCAATATTTCGATCAGTATCAGGTACTAGCTTAATATGAAAAGGAACAGAAAAAGCATCTTTTCGTCCTTCTTCAGCATCTACTAAAATAATTCTATATATACCTAAACAGCCGCTATTGTTTTGATAAACAGTGACCCATAGCTGTAAAGTTTTTTGTTTATCTGATAGAGACAATTTATCAAATTGATTTAATCTATTTGCAAAATCAAAATAATTTTTATCAGATGCTAAAGTTAAAGTCCAAATTTCTCTTTGATTATTATGTTGATCAATGTTAAAACGACGGACATAAAAGAGACAACTTTCTACTCCTACAAGAGTAAAAATTAAGTCTTTTGCTCGTTCATGTAATTGCCAACTTTCACTATAATTATTTAATGCTTCTTGTCCTTCTAATCTATGAATTAAGTTTTCACTAACTTGTCCTGTTAAAAAATAACCCCATGTTTGGGTTGCATAATTATTTGCCATTACCTTACCCTACTGACTTGATAATTTTACCCTTTCAGCAAAAATAGAATTGATATCCAAATTTTGCACCTAGCCCTAGCAATTAGAAGAGGCTTTCGGGAAGGTACATAAAGCAGGTTATAAATATAACTTATTTATAGTAAGTGACGGAATGTGAACTATTTAAGCCTTTAAGAGCGAATTTGTACTGTTTACCTACAAGTTAAATTTGTTTGGTGTTATGTATAACTATACCATTATATTAAAATGTGGGGAATGGGTTGATTGTTATAGATTATTAACCACCCAAAGCCCCAATTACCTATCTCCTATGACTCACTTGATGGTTGAATAGCTAGGTAAATGTAGTAAGTTGCCATAGGAATAACTGTGGCAGCAATTAACAAGCCTATTACCCAAACGGTAGCATTCCCTTGATCCGTTTCTTCTGCTTTCTTAAATGTGCCTTCAACTTGTACAGTTTCTGTAACTTGTGGGGGTCCAGGATCGGGTTTTCCAGAGAGAACAGCGACTAGGCGATCGCTTGCGTCCAAAAATGCCTGATTATATTTATTACCATTGCGTAAAGCTATACCTACGGTTTCTTCAGCTACACTTTTGGCGATCGCATCAGTTAATATTGATTTAACTCCATCCCCAGTTATAATTGCTGTACCATTTGTCAATACATCAATCATCAACAAAGTTTGATTGGCTTGTGCTTCTGGAGTGGGAAACCATTTTGTAAATAAAGCCTTAGTAAAACTTTCTGGTGTTTCTCCGTAATCAAGACGGCGAATTGTCACAATTCTTGCTTCTTTACCAGTTTGTTTAGCTAAATCCTGAAAAGCACTGCTAATCTTACCCTCATTAATGCGACTAATCACATCACCTTGGTCTAAAATCCAAGTGTCTGCTGTCAGGCTGGGTATTTGATAAACACCAGTAGCTAAAGCAGGTGTAGCAAACAACCCAGAAGCCATCATGACCATTACTAAGGGCAAAATCAAACGTGCCAGGTATTTTCGACTACTAAATAATTGCTTGAGTAGCTGTTTCATTGGATGAATCCTCAGACATACTAACACCAAAAATACTACATAACAGAGGTCAAAATCATCTCATTTATGGTTATTTTTGTACTGTTAGCGTTTTTCGGAAGAGAGGTTACATAACATACCTCTCCATGATTTTAAATTTTCAGTCTGTACTGCTAATAATTGAAAACTGTTGTAAACTAGCAGGTAAGTATTCAGAATACAGAATCCAGAATTCAGCATTAAAGAGACTTTTACAGTCAAGCTGAATTATTCTCAAGAAATATTACTACTATCTATTCCTGATTGGATCAGCATTCTGACTTCGGACTCCTGACTCCTGAATTCTTACACTAGCAGTTAGGATTAACTTGGTAACTGCTAGTCTTGATTTGCATAAAAAATTAAGGTATCAACCTATATTCTTCTACTTCTCCCTGAAACACGAACCAAGTTTGAATAGATTCACCCCCCTCTTGAGGTTTTAGTTTATCTTTGAAAGTTACCTTCCAATGATTACCACCATAATAGTTTGCACTTTTGGCATCTTGAGAACCGCGATCCACAGATGAAGCAAAATATAATTCACCTGCTCTCGCTACATAAGTTGGATCAGATTTTTTCAAATCTTTATACTGTTGCCAACTTTGCTTAAAAACGGTAGTACCAATATTGTCTTTGATTTTGATAATGCTGGGCATGGATGCAACTCCTGGGAATAGAAGATATTATTGATTAAATTCAGTTATTTACTTATTCACTTTTAGCGCAACATACATAACTGGACAATATTATATCACAAAATTATCTATTTTAAGAAGATACATGATTGTTTTAACATAATAAGAATTCAGTAGTCAGAATTCAGGAGTCAGAATAGTTATCACACAAAGAATAGAAATTAGTAATATTTGGCAAAAATCATTTAGCTTGATTCTCAAATTCTCTCTAATTATGGATTCTGAATACTTGCGTTTTAACATTTAGTTTTACTTTTATCACTAACTGATAATTCTTGAATAATTTTAATCACTTCTTGGCTTTTTCGTTGGGAATAAACCATTAAACGGGGAATCTGATAACTATTTTTTAAACAACTGTAATTTAATGTTTCATCATTATATAAATAAGCCGATAAATAATATTTTTTTACATACTGTTCTACCAGTTTATTATAAGCTCCATAGGGATAAGCTAAATGAGCAGCAACTTTCTGGTCTGGATCTAAGTCTTGTAGACACTTTCTTAATTTTATTCTCGACAGGAGTAATTCAGAGAAGATTTTCTGTTGAGATAATTTTGTTAAATCTAAATGATTCTCTCCATGAGATTGAATATCAAAGAAATCTTTTTTAAAACCTGCTCTTAATTCTGGACAACTTAATTTAGTAGAAGCGATACTCTGCTCATTTGCTAAATGTCCAGGATTGATAAATAACACCACTTTGATTTTTTTATTATATTTCTTTTCCAGCTTAGATAAAACAGGTAACAGATTTGTATATACCGTTTTATAGCCATCGTCAAATGTTAGCATAATTGCTTTTTGTCCGCGATGTTGTGGTGGTATTGCTTTGGATTTAGTTAAAAAATAATCATATAAATCTTGACTTGTTAAAAACCAATAATCATGGATAATTAAATACTCTAATAACTTTTCTAATTCTGCTTGCGGATAGTCTATATCTGCTTGTTGATCTGCCAAAATAGGATTTTTAGCTTTAGTTATCCCATGAAAACCTAAAATGGGAATCTTAACTGGAGTTTCTCCCATTCTGAGATTTAAAAAAGGAAAACCCATAATTAAGGCTAGAAATAAACTCAAGGGTAAACGATTATTTATTTGATTCTTTATTAACTGATCATCAATTTTATCAGTCATTATAGTAGTACCTTTGTTAAAGATAATTAGTCGGAATTAGCAGAAATCGCTATAAAACATTATTAATTCTCAATTATATCATGTAAGAATTCAGGAGTCAGGAGTCAGGAGCGGAGCCTCCAGACGCTCCGCCTCCGGTCAGAATGCTGATCTAATCAGGAATAGATAGTAGTAATATTTCTTGAGAATAATTCAGCTTGAGTGTAAAAGTCTCTTTAATGCTGAATTCTGGATTCTGGATTCTGAATACTTACTATATCATTGCTCACATTATCCTAATATCAATGATGTAATGACTGTTCATTACTCCAGCATTTCTTTGAGCGTTCCGCTTTGATTTTACCCCTACTCAGATTGATAGAAGAGGGCTAGACTGTTACATTGGCAAGTTGCACCGTACAGCCAGCCATAATGCTTATTGTGACTCAGTTTCTTAATGTTGAATTTTGTGGATGCGTAGCAACTTTACGCAGACTATTTTTGAGTACATGCCATTTTGGCGAATACCCTGCCTACGGCACGCTACGCGAACAGACAAGAAGTCTAGGGCTATACAAACAAAGCCTGCGGAGGCAGACTATATACAGTCCGCGCAGGCGGACTTCGCTTGTGTAGCGATTTCCCATCGCCTGGTGTTTTTTCTTAGATATTTGGTATTTGTTTTAACTTTTACTCAAGATAATTGTCTATTGAATGGAGTTTTGTTTTGCCATACTTGCTCAAACTCTGCTTGGGAAATTTCAAACTCTTCTATGTTGCCATCATCGAGTCTTCGATCGCACAACATTCCATAATCATCTGCAAAGTGATGACTATCGTAAAATAGCACATTGCCATTTTCATAGACTTCTATCTGTCTGAGTGCATAATAATCAGTACCAATTTCCATAAAATAGGTACTAGTACCCCAGGCATCATAGTCACCACCAAGGGTTACATCCCAAAACCATTTGTAATATTTTTTGATTTTTCTGATTGAAGACATGATAGCTTTACTCCTTTGAGAAAAGACTGTCCGCAAGACTCATGAGGAATGCTTTTCTCAGTCCAACTATAATAAATTTTCCTGATCAGTTACTTACTACTAGAACTTAGTGTTTACAAATAGAGCTTTTGCACCCAGCAATAATACCATCTTAAATCTCTATTTTAGGCATTTATGAAGGTCAAGGATGAGAAAATTATGAATAGTTTACAGTAATTTCCGTAACTCCCACATTGCCTACATTAACTATAGCGGAGTTTTTCTCGTATCTCCATTAAAATTTTACCAAGCATGTTTTTACCGCTACCATCAGCACCACAACCCCAATAAAAATCATGGGGTGAATTTTCTACAATTTCTTCATCACCTGTAGACAAGAGAACTTCTCGAATATCAGCATGAGTCGTGAATTTACATAGTACCGCTTTTCGCATAATATCGTCTTTGACTTGTTCCCAGTCTGGACGCAAAGGGCGCTTTCTTTCTCTACCCATGTTGGCCGCGTCTTTTGGTGTTTTGGCTAAACGTATTAGTTCAAAATCTGGTTTACCAACAAACTTATAAGCTTGAAAGTAATGTTCACTGGTTTGCCAATACAAATCATCTAGGACAAAACCATGCGCTGAGAAATTAGAAAAACAGCCGTACTGTTCACGGGTGCTATAAAAGTAAATACTCATAGAATTGATAATTAATTTGATGGTTGGGGTAAGAGTAAGATTGATTACTGTGGATTTTTAATATACTTTCTGTTACTTCTGACTTTTGACCAGAGGCAGAGTGTCTGGAGGCTTGTCTCCTAACTCTTGCTGTAAGTTAAGACAACCAATTAAGTACACTATGACCTTTTCTGATAAAAAACACCTGTAATATTACGGTATTTAATGTGCCTAATCTTTAAGATATGGTTAATTTGAGCAGAAGTGTTACCGTTTTTTCTTAATTAAGTTATTAATAATTTAGGTGATTTTTGCCAAAGATTTTTTCTAGACAACAAGTGATAAAGTTAAGTTTTAACCAAACTTGTCCAGATTTATATTACTTATGAATGTGCGTGGTTATAGATATGGAGAGCTTGACAAAAGTACATAGTCACTCTTTACTCAGGATAACAAACTCTCCAAAATTGAGGATTCTTAAACTGTTTTTTCGCTACTGGCTAATTCTCTAGGTTCATAGTGACGACAATCCTGGCAAGGGCCACTAGGGTTAACGGCACAACGCATATAACCTGAGCGAGCATTAAATTTACAACTGATATCACCTATTAAATAGCCTACTCCTTCTAAATAATAGCGATCGGGTGTTTCTCTGCGGGAATCGGAGCGATCGCCATCATTTTCCAGGGGTCTAGTATACTGCCGTAACTGTCTGCGGGAGATGCTCAAAGCTGTTTGTTGAATGCGGTTGTTGGCTCTTAACTGAGTTTTACGAATTACCCACAAAGATAACAGGGATGGCAATAAACCCACGATAATTACCAAAAGTGTCTGTAACACCTGATGTTTGCCTCTTTTGTGTGCTGAGAGATACTCTATTGTGATGCAAAGTATAGTTCTCAAGAAACACCCCAGTT
Organism: Nostocaceae cyanobacterium; assembly: GCA_035298905.1. GTDB lineage: Bacteria > Cyanobacteriota > Cyanobacteriia > Cyanobacteriales > Nostocaceae > DATGXB01. The sequence goes on from DATGXQ010000493.1 coordinate 7,733, forward strand.
TGGTGATTGTGGAGTATGCTATGAGCAACTTTGCCACAGACGTATCTACTATTTAGATCAGCATAACCGCTACATTTTCTTTAGTGATCAGTTGACGAAATATTGTTAATGAATTTAAAAGTTTGGTGCAAACAGGAAACGAAAGAAAGCCCTAATGTCAAAACTTACCTGATGCTGTTGTTTCTTGTTGCGCTGTAAGGCTAATTTTTTAGTCTGCTGACGAAGTTGCTGTGCTAACTGTGCTGCTTCCTTCTCGGCACGAAATAAGTCAACCGTGCGTTTTGTTAACAGCAACGAACCATCTTTTTTTTGCCGCACATAGGGCAAACTGACTGTACTATACTCACAAATATTTTGGCATTGCTCACCACTTGGTAGTAAGTAAC
>DATGXQ010000494.1:0-5519 GCA_035298905.1 Nostocaceae cyanobacterium
TTTTAGTAATTAAACAATATTTTAAAAATATCTCATCTGCCCAAATTCAGGGTGAAACTACAGGGATTTTGAAATTAATAGTACGCAATAATGGGATAATTTTAGGTGCTTCTATATTTGGTGCAACAGCAGGAGAATTAATTAATATTATTGCCTTGGCGATGTCTCAAAATATTTCTATTCAAAAATTAACCAATTTACATCCAATTAATCCGACATACTCAGAAATTTTAGTCCAAGCAGTTCAAGCATGGAGTCAACAACGGCTTAACAAAAAACATCATTTACAAGAATTCTTAGAGAATTTCTTCCATTTTCGCCGAGATTGGAATTTTTAGATTGATATAGGACTCCTAATACCAATTCAAAATTCAAAATTCAAAATTCAAAATTCAAAATGAGGAAGACCTGATTTGATAAGGGTTTGACGATTTATATCTGTTACATTCTTTTAGTGAATTGGTATAAATGATTCGGGAAAAATTTTAGGTAGGTTTATATAGAGCATTTCTGGTTCAAATTATGAGTAGACACAATAAATGGTAAGAAATGCCCAACCTACCTATCTGATATAATTCTACTTTCCAAATTTTAAATTTTGAATTTTAAATTCAGCAAAAAGCCTTTTTGCTCATTTTTGATATGGCAATATCAATACCTGAAAATTATCCGAGTAAAAGCCACAATACCCCAGATGTTAACAGTGGGACGCTCAGGTTATCTGTACCATGAGGTGCAACTCCTTCGACTAAGGTAGCACAAATACCGCCAATAAAAGCTGCCAAAATTACTTTATTTAAACTCAGAGGTGCTGCTAAAAGACCAAGTGGAGAACCAGGTAATATTAGTAATACTAGAAAAATAGCTATTGCACTGGCTAAAAACATTGCTGCTGAACCTTCCCAAGAGCGCACAGAATTACCAATTTTGTATTTATGTTTCCCAAAATGTTGACCAATTAAAGCTGCAAGTGCATCTCCCCAAGTCATGGCCATAACTCCAGCAGTAGCAATGTGGGCTTTATCTATTGACTCATTTGGTCGCCATAATAAAGCAAATAGTAAAGTTATAGATAGAGCAAAGTAAACTGTACCAGGAGAACTATTTTCGGCATCCATCGACCTAATAAACCGATAGCGGTATAATAGATAGTTAATAATAATAAAAGTAGCAAAAGGTAAAATACCAATTTGCCAATTTTTAAAGAAAAACAAAATGCCAAAAACCCACATTCCTGCACAAACGTGAATAATTTTTCGAGTCACATTTTGCGGAATTTGGAATTTATGATGTAGGATTTCACAAGTCAATAATAAAATACCCACATAAGTATAAGTTACTGCGATTCCTAGCCAATCATTAATAGTCATCATGTCAGATTTATGTTAATTTTGTAAAAAATCATTTTGGTTTTTCGCTGGAGCGGCGAAGGGTTTTTTCTGTGAGTGAAACACTGCCAATCCCTTGGAGAATGCCCCGCCCAACTAAGCCCAAACCGCGCCCAATTATTTGAGTAAGAATAAAAACGATAGCGTTACCAAATAATGCTAGAATTGATTTTATTTGAGGAGCGATCGCGTCTCGAAATTCTAGAATTAAAGTTACCACTAAAGGTATACCATTAAGTTGGGCTAATTCTTGTCCACGGGGCGCGTAAATCGAAATTTTGGCAATTCCACGTGGTGCAAATACAAATAATTCATAGCGACTTTCAAAAATCGCCGTCGCTTCTTTTAAAGCATGATTTAACCGATACCTCCAAGATAAACTATTTCTAAATTTCTCAATATCTCTTGTAGAAATAAGTTTCCGATCATAAAAATTTTGCTTAATAGTTTCTATATCAGCTAAATTATTTAATAGTGGTTGCATCACTCCATTAGCTACTTGAATCAGCAAGTTTTCTAAAATCATTGCTGCGTGAGAATTGGCTTCTTCACTACCAACAGAGTAATTCCTATTATCTACATATAAATCTGTCTGAAAAAGTAAATAGGAAAACAATTCTGGTATTAAGGGAATTTTCTGTAAAATTTCTGTTTCAACTCCCAAGGCATTATTTAATAATAAATCTGCTATATCTACTTCTTGTTCATTCACGGACAAGCGCGAGAATTTACCAAAGAAATCTGTAATTGCCATTCGCCATAAATCAATTAATAGCTTATTTTTCAAATCAGATAATTGTTGATTGCTAATTTGGGCTGCTCGTAATTCATTTAACTGTTGAGCTAATTTCTGTAAAATGTTATACAGCAATTCTCGCTTTTTATCTGCTCGTAAAATATCAATTTCTAATGGCTCTTCAGTGATATTCTCTAAAGAAAACTGTAATTTATGAATACAGGCTGTAAATAATGTAGATTGTAGAGTTCTAGCACTGAGTGAAGGTGGTAGATTTTCCATCAGTTTTGTATCTGTTTGGCTGATAGCGCGACTAGGTTCGGGAATAGAAGCTGGTAGTTGGCTACTAACTGGTATTTGTGCTTTTAACTCTGGAAAAGCTAACAAGTGATTAATTAACCAACGTGCTGTAATAAGTTCTCTCCTTTGTCCTGCTAAAACAGCTTTATCTAATAGTGGTAAACCAGGAATTTGTAATTGTGCTTTGACTGTAGCTAAGGTCTGGTCTATGTGATTAATTCCTGACAAACGAACATTATTGATTAGTCTAGTAAATACAGAAGAGTGTAAGTAATTTCTAGGAGATTGGCTAGAAGATGTCTTCAGGGTTAGTAAATCTTGAGTTAACCAGTAAGAACCACTAGCAACAATTGTTTGTATCGCATTGACTAATTCATCAATAGATGTTCCTTTAGGACAATAGCCATTTACACCCATCGCTTTTGCTGCTAATAATAACTCCGGTTGAGTCACAAAAGTTAAGAGTAAAATTGGCAAACGAGGATATATGATTTTTAGTTGCTGACAAAATTGTAAACCTAGTTCCTGAGAATTGTTACCTATCTCTAAAATGACTAAATGAATTGGTTGTACGTTATTTGCTGTACTTTCTAGTAGAAACTGTAAAGCTGTGCTATCTGTACCTACATCGGCTAAAATTTTTAAGTGAGGATTGGTTTCTAGAGCTACCCTTAGCCCCAAGCGAAAGATAGGGTCTGGGTCAATTAACAATAAATTTAAAGTGCGATCGCTCATAATATGATCAAATACAGATAGACTGGCATTCCGTCCCAAGAACAGCTTAAACACTTAGTTAATTTTTACCTATTGTTACCCGTTTTCGCTATCTGAATAAATATAGCAATCCTCAATAGGATGTGAGAAAGTTCCATTTTTCGTTCCCTGTTAAAAGTTAAGTGTTCCCTTTCCTCCTGAGCGGGACGCTAGATAAAAACTGACCATTTCAGGACTAAAATAAGACTGCTATAGTTCATAATTGTTCATACATAGCCTTTCACCATATAATTAGATGGATTTAAATATTCGTCGTTGGTTAATAGATCGTTATACAGCTATTGATCAAATTAAAGAATTTTCTCCAGGGCAAATGGCAGGTATAGCCTTCCGAATTATCCAAGATATGGAAGTTCAAGGAGGTGTTCCTTTTGAAATTTGTACCCTAGCGGAGGTGTTAGAAGTTTCCTTGGTTGCTGTATGGAAAGAAATCCCCATCTTAGCCGAGTTGACTGAATACCTGTTGCGAGGTTTAAGCCAAAAAAAAGCCCTCAAGCGTAATGAAGGTACATGGCTGGCCTTTCAAATTGCCTATCTCCAAGCTTTAGATCAAGTTCTCGCACAAGAAGCAAATCTCAATCGACCTTGGCTAGACCGGGCAATGATCCCCACTCCAGCCTCAACAGTCAACGAGGAAACAGGTAGACTCTCGCTCAAAGAGGCTCAACTACAAGGTTTACTCAAAAATCTTCAACCAGGAAAATTAACTGATACTCAAGCTCAACAAGCCCTGTCGTTAGTAGCTGACTCCTTGCTGGTACAGCAAATGAATAATGCTACCGCCGTCTGGTTGGTTGCTAATGGTGCAGAAGAACCAGAAGCAAAACTGTTGACACAACGTTTAGTTAACTCTCTGCCTGGTCATTTATTGACAGTTATTGCCAATAATGCTCCACCTTTAGCCCAACTGCAAAAGTTTGTCCGCTTAGGCAACTTACTACCTGCTAGTTCTCCAGCAGCAGAAGAAGTATTAGGAGTAGCAAGTTCCACCGTCGGCGACAAAATTGATTTAAATCGAGAGTATTACCGAGCTAGTTTCCTACAAAGCTTTAGTATACCCTTATTTATGGAATCATTTGGCCTCAAAGATATATATGTACCCTTAACGGGTTTACCAATAGAGGACAATGAGTCTGAGCAAGGTGAAAATCTTCCCAAACCAGTGGATTTAACAGCTTGGGCGCAACAACAACTCAGTAGTAGAGAAACTATAGCGGTAATTGAATCAGAACCTGGTTATGGTAAAAGTAGTTTTTGTCAAGTTTGGGCAGCACAATTAGCAAGGGAACTATACCCAAATTGGATGCCGATATTAATTCGGTTACGTGATATCCGCTATGGCTCAACTTTTTTAGCCACTCTCAAATCTGCTTTACCAGAAAATTTGCACCCTAATGTTACTAATTGGTTAGAACAAGATTATCCTCGCTGTTTGTTATTACTGGATGGTTTAGATGAGTTGCCACCTGTAGGTCAAACTACCCAAGACAAGAGAATTTTTATTCAGCAGTTGTTAAAATTTCATGCCGAAGGTAGACACAAAATCCTGTTGACTAGTGGATTACAGACTTTAAGTGAAGTTGCTCCCGAATTAATTGCTAAAACCAAGAGAATTACTATCCAGCCTTTAGATGTAGATGAACTAAGACAATGGTTTCAGCAGTGGGCAAATGTTCAGTCTCTGCCGATCGCGCAAAATTTCTTTACGTTCTTAAAACAAGCAGGACTATTTGCCAGTCAACCAAAGTTACCTAAATTATCTACTCTAATTCGTCAGCCTTTAATGTTGTATTTGTTCGGTGTTTTACACCGGGACGGTTTATTAGATGAGGAATTATTACAATTAGCTACTAACAATGACAAAACCAGCACTACAGCTTTGTTGTGGGAAGTGTATTGTCGTCTAAGTCGTTGGTTATTGGGTTATCCTCACTTTGACGGCATGAAAACCATGCTGTTACGGGCAGGAACTGCTCATATAAATCGGACACCAGAGGCGATCGCTAATTTACTCGCAGGTCGTCATCCCCAAGATGTTTTAGCACAGATGCAGTCTATAGCCTTAAAGATACTACATAGCGATCGCCAACAGATTAATTTACCTCAAGGAATAGATACCCCCACCTTACCTCATTTCTATTTTCTGACTCAACCCCAACCAACAACCAACAACGACCAGCCAACAGTCAAAATTCAATTTTCTCACTCTCAACTAGGAGCTTATTTTTGCGCTCAGGCGATTATCTCTCAACTGCAAGCCTTGACAAAATCCCAACGGGATGCTTATGGGAAAATCTCTTTTACCCTTGATCATCCCCATG
>DATGXQ010000495.1:0-1866 GCA_035298905.1 Nostocaceae cyanobacterium
CGCTGGACAGCGGAATTAGTCGGACTTGATCCAGAAAAAACTCCTTGTTATACGCTAGAAGAACGTAAACCATTATTAAGTCGGGTTTTACCAGGTAGTCGTCAGGCCAAATCTGGAATTAGGTCTGGAATTGATTGGCTGGAGTTTGAAATGTCCACAAGTGGTTTACCCTTGTGGTTGTACAGACCGTAGATGAATTGTCAATAGTCAATAGTTAGCAGTTGGCGTACTTATGACTATTGACTATTGACTAAATTACTAATTAAGGAGGACTTTGGAAGTGGAGTGGCAAATGCGGGCAATTCGTGGTGCAACAACCGTTGCCGAAAATAGCGTAGAAGCAATTACAGAAGCGGTGACAGAATTAATTAATGAACTGGAACGACGGAATAAATTGCAACCTACAGATATTTTAAGTGTTACTTTTTCTGTCACCCGTGACTTGGATGCTATTTTCCCAGCAGCGATCGCCCGCCGTCGTCCTTTATGGGATAGTGTAGCTATGTTGGATGTCCAACAAATGCACGTCGAAGGCAGTTTACAGCGTTGTATCCGCTTTTTAATTCATGCCTATTTACCAACTTCCGCACCTGTCCACCACATTTATTTGCGTCAAGCGGCTAAGTTGCGCCCTGACTGGGGTTTACCGCAAACTTTACAAACTTCTCAGCACCCGCTAGAAACAAAAGTTTAAAATATAGCAGAATTTTAGGAGTCAGGAGTCAGGAGTCAGGAGTCAGAATAATTTTAGATTCTAGATTTTAGATTTTAGATTAAACGGACTGAGTAAGCAGAATAATTTTAGATTTTAGATTTCAGATTAAACAATCTAATACCAAATCCGGCCTTATTACCCCCCTTTCCTTGATTAGTCCGCGCAGGCGGACTTTGCTTGTATAGCCGCGACTTCTAGTCGTTAGGGCAAAATAGGGTTTTGAAATGAGGATTTGGTATAACATACCCAACCCAAATTCAAAATGAAGTATTAGGAGTGAAAGCCACCTGCTGTTTATGCCTCATTCACTTGCGATCTGATGTAAAATTATAAATCTACATAATCCAATCTTCTCTTCTTGTATCTGCGTCCATCTGCGTCTATCCGCGTCCATCTGCGTTAAAATAATCTTGATAAGAAATACATTTAATTAAGTGATGAAACTACAATCGGTTAATATCTCCTTGAGGATTAAATAACAAAATCATGTGTCATTATTCACTGTTTTACTATATAAGTAATATTATACGTTTTACTTTCTGGTTGATATAAATAGGCAGTCAAATATTCAGATTTGACTAAGTGAAATTGTACTATTTAGATATGTAGGCTGGCCATTTCCTACTACTTTTCCTATAGTATAAATTGTAAACCAAACAAAATTTATCTACTCCTATGACTGTAAAACTGGAAACCGAGAAAAATAATTTAGAGGCCAGTGCTATCAAGATAAATCAAGAAACAGGAAACGAAAACGAAAAAGTTTTATGTTCTCATTGCCAGCGTACTGCTACAAACGGTATTAAATGTAAAGGAATGTGTGTGGCTGATAGTGATTATTAGATGGGATGAAGCCAAACGATCGCTAGAAATAAAGCAGCCAGAAAGTAGAAAGTTAGAGAATTAGGGGAGCATCCCATTTTGGAAAAACACCGAGGGATGAAAAATTGCAGTTATGCAAGTAAAATCCCTTCGGACGATGCTCCTACGTCTCTACCACACAGTTTTGCATACGTTCAAGACCCTTGTAGAGACGTTCCATGGAACGTCTCTACACTCAAAAAACATCCCGCACTTATGCAACGCCCGCCAAAAATTAAAAATTAAAAAAGTTTGGTAGTTTCTCAACGCAACTCTTTTGGATAACTACT
>DATGXQ010000496.1:0-11928 GCA_035298905.1 Nostocaceae cyanobacterium
TAGGAATCATGTCCGCAAGGAGGGCGATCGCCTAACTCTCCTTTTATATTACGTGGAAGTGCAGGAACAAAGTTATATGGGTTGTGAAAATCTCCTGGTGGATTTTTTTGAGATGAACTATGAGATAAGTTAACTGGTTGCGCTTGTGATGTCACTTGTTTTTTAGGTGTAAGAGGTTGAGCAGATACAAAAGGCTTACCTTTTTCGCGTATCTGTTTTGGTTGTCCACCAACTTCTTCTAGCTCAACTTCTAAACTGTTGAGTTGTGCGCTCGCTTTTTTTCTTATTTCTAATAAATCTGCTGATAATTCAGACTCTTTAATATTGAAAGTTCCTTGTTTACCTTTAGAATTAGTAAATTGAACTTGTAACGTTCCGTTTTTACTGACAATTAATTTTCCTGATAACATTATTTTACCTCTAATCCTTTTAATCTTTCTTCTACTACTCCAACATTGCTATTGTCATCAATTACTTCTAAATATTCAATTGCTTTTAAATAAACTCGCTCACCATTCCTTAAACTTCTTACTGGAACTTCTATAGAACCAATACGTGCAGTGGCTAATTTTACCCATTCTGAATTTAATTTATTTTCAATTCCCTTTCCCCATAAAATATATTCTTGATCTATTGTATCTAATGCAGTGATTTTTGATATACTCTCATCTAAATAATTTGCAATATTTTGTTCTGAAAGTAAAACTGCTTTGCCATTACCATTCAACTCATTCAACCAACGTAACTCACAGTTTTGGTTAAATGCTCGTAATTCAAAAATTCTATCGAGGGGTAAGCATTGATTATCCATATTTATTAAATTTCCATTTTCGTCAACTTTAGCAAATTGACAAAATGTAGGAGAATAAATAATTGCCACTGCTTTAGACAGTGCAGAAGCACATTTCTCTAAAGCTGATTTGAGAGTAATATTTTCTTTTGTGCATCTTCCGTATAAAGTTACCATTAATTACCTGCCTTATTTTGTGTATCAATCCAAGTTTTCCAAGCATTATTCAAATTTGTTAATAGTTCAGAATCTAAATCTGTTAGATTACCATTTAGTAAAGTCACATTGGTAAATTTGTTTAAGTCATCTGGAAGATTATCACTATTGATTACAATACTGTTGACTTTAATTGTACCCATGCCTCGATTTGTTCCATATCCTAAAGGAATCCGACCATCTACTAAATCACGTAAACATAATAAAAATAGAGAAATAGCAGATAACTTATTTTCATGAAGATGATTAATATCTAAAGTTAGATATATAGGTTTCCAGTTGACTTTCATCAATTCTAAATTGCTATACAACATACCCTCAGCAGCACCTCCCGTCCATCTATCTACTGCTACATGAAAGGCTTGTTGGATATTTTGGAGATTCGCATTATTTAATGCTTCTCTCAGAGTTGTTTCATTGGTAGCAGCCTCTACATTTCTCCAAGCAGAAGAATTTATAGGTATATTGGCATAACAATCATCAATAAAAAGTGAACCAATACCTTTTTTATTTTTCTGGTTGTTTTTTGCTCTTGTACCAAATAAATCCTCAACTAAAGGAACTTCTATTTGTTCCATAAAATTAGCAGGTTCTGTTATTGGTGAATTACAAACAGTTCTGATAATACGTTCAGCTTGGAAACGTAAAGCACCTTTAATTGAACTACCCGGTAAAATAAAAGTCAGGCTACTATCAATAGCACTAACTAGAGGAAGAATATCTACAGCAATACCGTTACCTTCGGCTTTGACCATTAATGGGCTTTGTGGTTGCCATTGAATTTCAAAAGTCAGTTTTGATTTTTGACAATTAGAATCATAGCTTTCCAAAAAGTTATCAGTAATAATCTCCTCATTTCCCTTCAGAAATTTTAATATACTGTCCCGGTTATCTAATTTAGATTCACGGATGCTGACATTTTCTAATTTTACTTTTCCTAATCCTCTAGTTTTGGCTGCACCTAGTCTAATTTCTCCCTTTTGTAAAGATTTAATTAAAGCAGCAAAGCTATTTTTATAGTCTGTTGCTCTTTCTGATTCGATGGGTAATTCTAAGGTCATATTTAAAGGTATTTTACACCCTTGTGGTAATACTGCTCGGTCATATTTCACTTGTTCTGCGGCTGTACCCCATTCTCTGTCAATACCTACACCGTCTCTAATTTCAGCATTTATGCCCTCAATTGGTGCATCTTCCACAATAATGAAACTCGCATGACCATCAGCATTTTTTTCTTGTTGATAACCCCAAATACTATTTGCTTGTCGCTCTTGTTCTAACCAACTACTAAAAGCTCCTGCTAAACTTGTTCCGGGAATATAATATTGACCTTGACCGTTAACAGCTAAAGGTAAATCTATTTGGGGATTACCACCAATTCCACCCACATGAATAGGGGTTTTAGCAACTAATTTACCAGTTATTTTAATTCGAGATGCTATTTTTCTTGCCATGATTTTTTGCTCGATTGTTGACAATTTTTTGATGTTTTTCAAGTTCACGTTTATGGGCGCGAATACAAGCATCTATCAAAATTTGTATTGCTTCTGCCCATAATTCTTGTTTGAGTGTCGCTTCTCCTGTTTGAGTAATTGTAAATTCAGAAAATCCATCTTTATGTTCTAAGTTTGTCAGTGCTAACGATAAATATTTCCAAATGACTGTAGGATTATTAATTAATTCCCTGAGTTGATTTAAACTACTACTTGGCCATTTTTCAGCCCGATTTGTAGTTTTCTGTAAATGTTCAATCCATTTGTTGACGCTCTCATCTGCTGGTGATTTGATGTGAGATAAAACTGAGCGTAAACTACCTAGCTGGCTCATTGGTGGTTTACTTTCTCCGTTTTCAATGTTGATATCTAAAATCTGTTTACGGAATTGTGTATCAGTAGCCAAATATAAAGATGCTTGATGCATGATATCTCTCCATGCAGCTTGTTCAATAATTCGTGCATAAGTAATAAGATTCTGATCATCTTCAAGTTGATAATTTACAGCTTTGAGAGAATCTTCTTTTTGATTATTTTTTGGGTTTTCTGGTGTTTGTAACGTAGAAGTTGGTTGGATTAAGAGTGGAGCATTAAAACAAATTTGTCCATAACCTTCTACTCTCCTTTCGCCAATTCCTCTAGCTTCTATTTCCGCTAATAGTTCTGGTTTAATTGTTCCTTCTGTTACTGTGAAAATAATACAACTTCCCGCAGCAAGTCCCACTAATGAAGGTCGAGGTAGTCCCCAGCGTACTTGCCAAGAATCTATTCGATGTGTTCTCGCTATAAATGATAGTTTTTGCTCTTGACAATCTTTTGGAGCGAGTTTTACTTGCAAATGCTTTTCTAATTCTGCTTTCAGTGCATTAATATCAGTTGTTGGTCTTAGTCTTTCATCTCTTAATAAGATATCAGAAAGTAACCAAACTGTTAACTCGTTATTTTTAATTGTGGAATGCTGATGTGTTGACTTTGGATAATTTATAACTTTGATATGAATATTACCATAATCATCTTTTTTTGATTGTCCAATCCGATAATCACCACATAGAGAAGTATGCCAATTTTGATGATTATTATCTAGTACATTAGCAATATCTCTCCGTAATTTTAATGAAGCTTGGAATTTAGTACCTGGTTGAATTGCTTCATAACTGTAAATACCGCCTAAATCGCCAGTAGGACGTTGAACTTGGTCGTCAATTGTGTTATGAGTACCTACAGTCATTTTGACTGTTGCATATTTGGGTAAAGTTTTTTCATCAACAGAGGTAATATATCCTGCACGATAACCTTTTAGTTGTCCTCCTGGCTCATCTTCACAAAAGCGGTTATAAACTTTGCCTCCTTTATCTAATCCACCCCCTAATTTTTCATAGAATAGTGCTAAGGGTACTGGTCTTCCTTGCTGTTGATTTACTTGTAAAGTGGCGTTAGTAAGGATGATATCACTATGTGCGATCGCCTGACTTAAATCTACACCTAAACCACTGAGCTTTTTGATAATTAATTTTAGTAAATGCGTCCCTGGAATATAATCAAGTGTCTCAACTATGTTACCAACTGTACGTTTAGCAATAATCAAAGGAGATTTAGTAGTAATTTCTAAATTTACCTCCACCCATTCTGTATTCTTATTTTTCGTAATGTATTGTGTATTAGTTCTATTGTCTGGTTCTGAGACTTGAGGAATAGTTTGTGGTTGATTTTTTGAAATCCAATCAACCCAGTTAATAGCAGGTTGATTATTGTCCTGAATGACTAATGTACATTTTCCTGTACCTCTACGACGTTTACCTCCCAATCGTTCAACAAGTTTAGCACCACTAGCTAATAAAGCATAAGCAGCTTCTTTTTGCTTCTTATTTCCTAGTAAACTTAGCTCACACTTGGCTTCTAGTACCGCTCCACCTCTGACAACTTCTTCAAACCTTAAAAAGTCTTCTTTGGCACAACCAGAAACAGGGTCTATACTAATTCCTGGTTTGATGAATGTTATGGCATTTTTGACATTAGGCTTACTATTTAGAGCTGCTACGAAAGGTTCAGAAAAATATGCTGCACGTATAGATAAAGCCGCAGGAATAGGCGCTTTTTCGATTGGTAATTTAGCTAAACTTGGCTGTTCTCCAAACAAATAATCTACCCATTGTTGCCAAAGACCATCTTCTGCACCATTATCTAAGCCAAAAGCCACTAATTCACAGCTATCACGTAAAATCCCTGTGAGAGTTTTAGCAGGTATGTAAGGTAGTCCATTTTGGTCTTTTTGTACTAAACTATCAATATCTCCAGGTACTCCTGCACCAGAACCGATATGCCAGTCATTAAGCAGTGTGATTTTGATGGAAAAATATTCAGTTGTTGTAGTTTGTTTATTTTTAGCTTGTTTATTTTGATTTCTGTTCATTATTTTTATCCTCTACATTTAAAAATTCGGCTGCATCAATAGCATCTAATAGTCCAGTAATACAAATTCCTGAATCTGGTTCTGTTTGAAACAAAGATTCCTCACTACCTGCTAAGGTAACAATTCCCTGTTCACGATAACGATCTCTGACTAAAATATATCTAGCCTTAGCTATACTCTGGCTTAAAAATAAGCCTGCTCTAAGGTCATGGATTTGGCTATTAGGTAACTTGCGCTTATTATCATCTTTAGCTACAAGAACTTTAATTTTTTCTTCTAACTTAGAAAGATGGTGAAATTTAGCCCATTCTAGGTTTGTTGCTTCATGAAGTTTGGTTTCATCAGTAACTACATAAGGACGATTATGTAATTTGTGATTTTTTGCTTCTAATTTACTCCGAATACTCTGAAAATCAACATTACTAGAATCATAAAGTACATGAAAATCAAATGCTGAACATGGGTATGGTTTTTGTGTATCGGGATGTTTGATTTGTTTCTTAACATTTTTAGCAGATTGCATTAATGCTTCAGATAACTCGTAAGCGACTGAAAAAGGAAATTTAGATTTAATAATTGCAATTCCTGCACAAGCAGAAAGACGAGGTACTTTTAATGCCTTTGCAGCAATTTCAGAAATAACAGTATTTTTAGCGGTTGCTTCTTCAAAAGACTGAAGAAATACTTGAGTAAATCTAATCGCATTTTTACCATCACAGACTACAGTTAAATCATCACCTCCTAAAACTAATGGGATAACAGTAATTAATTTCTGCTCAGAAGAGGCAAAAGTTTCAATAGCTGTATTAAAAGCTTCTTCTGTACAGATATCTAAAGCAATGGAAAAACGTCTTAATTTATCTACATAGTTTCTATTCGCCTCTGCACAACTTTTATTCTCATTATTGATATGGTCTTCAAAGTTGAGAAAAATTTCTCCTAAACCGTTACCATCCGCGTGGATTACGGATAACCATTTTCCTTCGTTTTCACTTTCAGAATAGTCTATTAATTGTCTAATACTTTTAGGGAAATTAAGATGGTCATTTTCTTTTTTTATTAATTCCCTAATTCTTTTTAAACCTTGCTCGTTATAATTTCTTTTACTAAGACTCACCACAGATCTAACTACAGGCGTTTTCTCAGAGTAATCTATTTCAGCAGCAGGTAAACCACTGGTGGAACATTCCTCTACCATTGGTAAACGCAGAAATCGTAAATCAGGAGCAGGTCTTTTAGAACGAACTGTTGCAAATTTCTGGTGTATTTTCTTATTTATTTCTCCTAAATTATCCTGTTCCCATTCAAATTCATGTATAACACCGCAAATATCTAAACCTGGTGCTTCAACGAGAGCTTTATGAGTGACATATTGAATAATTTGTTGAGCAATTTTTTTATCTTTTGTTAAGAGTAAAGCTTTACCTGACGTTGCGACAACTACTTCAACATTATTATTTGTATCAATACAGGGGTTTAAATCTGCATCTAAAAGGGTATCTCTGAGTTGATTTCCATTTTTGAAAAGACTTAAGCATTTATTAGATTTACTTGTTTTTTCTACTGCTTCTAAAACCCATTTTGTACCTGCAAGATATGTCAACTCAGAAGCACCAATATTTTCTTTGAGTTTATTTGTTGAAAAAATGTAGTTTTGATTTCCAGAGGTTTCAATCAGTACCAAATACATAGTCTGTTTCTCAATATTGAAGTTAACATAAACTTTTGAAAATGTGCGATCGCCCGCTCAACTCCCCTCAACCCCCACAAATCCCCACCAAAACCCTAGCCAAAGCCTGAACCATCGGGCGCTGGGATACATCCTCACCTCGTTGTAACTTATGAACTCTACCTTTAAGCATAGGTGATCCTACTTCAATGTAATCACTGGTAATATTACAATCGCTGTAAATAATTGCTACAACTTGTAAACTCAAAGACTCACATAATTCTTTCCAAGGCGCAATTTCGCTCTCATCCTTAACTAAAATCACTGCATGAGTCGCTTCCGCCATAATTAGACGATTCTCTGGCGAGACTTTACCACCGACATCAAACACCAATATTGGTGTATTAATACTCCTAATTTCCTTTGCCTTCTGTTGAGCGAACTCTGGTGTAAACCCCGCCTTGTATTGTGCCTTTAGCTTCTGGGCTAAGTCGGCATCCCGTCGTGCGGTTTCCCCATACCATGAACCATCTCCATCTGGACAACCAGAGATAAAGTAAGATTCTGGTGCATGGGGAATCTGTAATAATGCCTGTTTTAAACCATCTCGAAAGCAAGTCTTGCCTGTATTGGCAAACCCACAAATCACTACTTTCAGACTTGGCTGCTGTGACCGCACCACATCCAACACATCCCCTACTCGATATTCTGAATGTTTACTGATAGTTACTACATACCTATCCAGCCCTTTATCACCAATCTTCGGGTCAAAAATAGCGATCGCCTCATATAGTTTTGATAACTTATCCGCTAAAACTTGACTGACCAGTACCGATGCTCGACCATTAATTTTAATGAGAGAGCCACCTGATAATTCCCCAGATGCAATCATCTCATCTAATCTTGCTGCCGCATCGCGGACAATTTGATCACCTGTAGCTAAGGTAGCTCCAAATCCGACTTTTAAAACATCACCCTCTAAACTGATGTAGTAGGTACTCATGAATCAAGTTGCAAGATAAAAATTAGAGGAGACACTACTTTGGCTATGAACCTCAATCAATCAAGTCACCTAACTGATAATTAGGATTATGAGTAATAGAAATTACATACTTAGCCAATTTAGGGTCATAAAATCCCACAGCACCATAAATATGTGCCAATTTATGCGCCAGCACAAAAGCCACAGGAATAGACACAGGGCCGTTAATTTTGAGTAATTGACCTCCTGGTAGTTCTCCAGTCTGGGACATCTGCTCCAAACGAGCCGCCGCATCTTTGACAATCTGGTCATTTTGGGCGGGTTCACCAAAAGCAACCCGTAAAATCCCATCCTGCCAATCAATTTTGTAAGTGGTCATAACTTGTACTGCCAGTCAATGAATACATCATACATGGTACTGGAAGAAGCCTCTTCCAACTTATTCTATGCTGGAGGTATACCTATCATCCTCAACCAGTGTCAGAACAGATTTTTGCCGACCTTCCGCAAGTAGAATTACTACAGTGGTTAGCACGCGGCTCTCTCAAACAAAGCCTATCGCGCTCTATTCGTCTGTGGGTGTGGTTATGTTCTTTATACGGAGACGACCCAGAGCGATTAGCATTAAAAGATGGTTTTACTCTAGCAAACTGGCGGGATGCCTTCTTTTCTAGCTCACATCCCAAAGGAGAAGCGATCGCCTTTGGCGGGCGTTTCGCCATCGCTCAACTTCACAATCCTAACTGTCCTTGTGCTAAAACTACTGCCGCTTGGTTGTTTAATGAACATACAGGACTATCAGAATCCCAATGGAAGCGATCGCTCTTGGTGCATCTGGGACTTTCTCACAACCAACCAGAGAACACACCACCAACCCCATCGTCTAAAAATTCCCACATTATCCAATCTATAGTTGATGTAGATCACCTACTCAAGCAGAGATTATTTGCCGTTACTCGTCGCTCTCTACAAGCAGATTTGACACTTTTGGCAGAATTAGGGTGGCTAAAATATCAAGGTGGGAAATATTACTTTGTGCGGAAATTCCCCTCCCGTTTTGCCATCACCACCAAACTTCACAACCATGAATTGGATTTTCTCAATCAAGAAGATTTAGCAGAAATAGCCGGGAATTTGGCTCACAAAATCGCTGGAGTTCAACGCTTTTTCTTTAAACTCGACTATGTTGTTACCGCTAACGATCTAGTTGGTGATTGGCAGTATGAACTCAAGCAGCTGTGGGAACAAACTCCAGTACCACCAATTAAATTAGTTTACAACAGTGCTAGATTAGGACAAACAGTGGAATGCTTCATTTACCCAGTCTGTGTTTACTATGTCCAGCGTGCTGTTTACCTTTGTGCCTTTGGGCAAAGTCCAGACCGCAAAACAGATTGGTATAACTACCGTCTAGACAAGATTCAAAATATCACACCTCTGACTTGGAAAGACCCCAGCTTGCCCCAAATATTGCAACAACGCTACCATCAAAGAAATTTGCCTTCACCAGAAGAGATTGAACTGCAAACGTCTAGGGCTTGGGGTTTCGACTTCTATTTGCCATCTCGATTGATGCTGTTACGATTTGAGCGAGACTATCATGACCGGTATATTCAGCACACCTTTCGCCATGACACTTTTGAACCGATTTCTTACTCACAAGTCGATCGCCTAATTCGTCAGCACAATCCCCAACTAGAACAGCAACAAGCATTACTGCAAGTTTTAGCTACTCGTTCTCCCCAGGATGCCTACTACCGAGTCAATTACCGTCATGGAGACCATAATGTAATCATGCGGTTAAGAGCATGGCGACCAAAAGTAGAGGTACTAATGCCACAAGATTTGCGGCAGAGCATTGCTGCCGATATTGCCAAAGAGATGGAATTTTATCTGCTGAAAAAATTACAGTAAAATTAGGTGCTAGGCAGGAATTTGATATTGCAGTTTTTTTCTTGAGATCAAATATCTGTTAGAAAATTTATTCCCATATAAAAATCTCTAATGCTTAGAAAACCGCAGAAAACACTGGATGAACAGAGAACATCACTTAGTTTGCCACTAGAAACAGAACTAGTAGGCTTAGAATTTACATTAGTTCCGGTAGAAGATACTAGAATCTATGCTCAATACACCATTGGTTTACACGCTTGGTTTTTAGAACAAGTACGCAATATAGACCCCCAGCTTTCTGCCTATTTACACGATGGAGAATCAGAAAAACCTTTTACTGTTTCTGCTTTAAATGGAGAATTATTTAGTCATGGAAAAGAGTTAAAATTAACCGCCAATAATTCTTATACTTGGTATGTAACCGTGTTATCTCCACGGGTGATTACTTGGCTCAATGAATGGTTGAAAAACTTACCCTCTGTTGTAACTTTACGCGATTCTTTACTGAAAATTAGCTCTTGTAAAATCATTCATCCTGCTACTACTTACAGGGAATTATTAGATTCATTTCAGAGCGATAACGTAGCCTTAAGATTTTTAAGTCCTACCAGTTTTCGACACAAAGGTCATCATTTACCCTTGCCTGTTCCCAGGAACGTATTTCACAGTTATCTACGGCGTTGGAATGATTTTTCTGGTCAACCTGTAGACCAAGAAGAATTTTTAAACTGGATAGATGAACACGTGTTAATCACTCGTCATCATCTCAATTCTAGTAAAGTTTTAGCTGGTAAGAAAGGTGCAGTGACAGGTTTTACAGGCGCAATTGAGTTTAGTTTAACTAAAGCAGCCAGTGAAAAACCAGAATATCAAAAGTTATTTTCCGCCTTGGGGAAGTTAGCACCATATTGTGGCACTGGACACAAGACCACCTTTGGGTTAGGTCAAACTCGCTGTGGGTGGTCAACACAGAATGTCCTACAAGTTTCTACAGTAGAAAATATTGTGGCTCAACGAATAGAAGAGTTAACAGAGATTTTCAAAGCCCAACGTAAACGTACAGGAGGAGAAAGAGCGATCGGAATAGCAGAGAAATGGGCTACGATTTTAGCTCGGCGAGAAATGGGGGAATCTTTGTTAGTTGTAGCCAAGGATTTAGAAATGCCATATCAAACAGTTAAGACCTATGCTAAGTTAGCCCGTCGGGCTTTGAAGGAGTGAAGTAATTTTGAGATGCTTTTGATTCACTACGGGAGAGATGTTTTGTGTTTGGAGTATGTAAATTAATTACATTAAGCTTCAATATTTTTAACTAAATTCTCCTTGACAGGCGAAATAACAAACTTTAAGCTTTATAGAAGTATAACTTTTGGCAAAACCTATAGTGGGAGTAAAAACCCTGGGGGTTGTGCCAAATCATCAGAACCTTGATAACTGAATATTTTTAGCGTTTCATAGTTTCAGTAGACAAGTTTGGCGATCGCTCAAATGACTTTTTCAAATCAGGTCTGCCAAAATCTTGCCTAGAGTCCGTTTATGGACTCAGTTTCAATTAGCGGATTTTCCGCTACTTTAATCCCCGCAAGGGGACTAAAACTTTCTAGCTTATTAAGCTGTTGCCGGAAAGCAATCACTTATACTCGTTTCTGACGATAAAGTTAATGAGTTTTAGCAAAAAGCAAATTATCGTCCATTTCGATGGTTTCACCATTACTTTTAAGTCAATGGCGCGGATGGATGGGTGTAAAAAATTAATTTTTGTCAATTGTCCTCAGAATCGTTGGTAGACAATGGTTTTCTGGCATTTCTATGAACCAACCACCCGCGCACCTTATCCAGACTAAGGTTCAGCCATTTTTGCAGTTTTACGAAGTTCTGTAAGGCGATATAGGCAACCCATTCGCGCAACTGAACCTTGAAAATTTAGTAATTAAAGGTTTCTAGAAGACGGCAGGGTTAAAATCCACTACTTCCCCGCAAGGGGATTGAAACCTCTTGGTAATGGGTTTCTTGATAGGTATCCATCGGGTTAAAATCCACTACTTCCCCGCAAGGGGATTGAAACAGGTACTAGGCGTTAGCCTACTTAAGTATTGATTAGGGGTTAAAATCCACTACTTCCCCGCAAGGGGATTGAAACCATAACCTTCTAATTTAATTAAATGCTTTACTTCAGGGTTAAAATCCACTACTTCCCCGCAAGGGGATTGAAACTATTGCTAATAAGGAAGTTATTGCAGCAGTAGAAGGGTTAAAATCCACTACTTCCCCGCAAGGGGATTGAAACTACCTCCCTCTTCTGGGTTAGTTGGGTCATACAGCCGGGTTAAAATCCACTACTTCCCCGCAAGGGGATTGAAACATCCACTAGATATCTACTGGAACGGTGGAATTAAGGGTTAAAATCCACTACTTCCCCGCAAGGGGATTGAAACCCTAAAGTAAAATACCTACTACCTTGCTTTTGAGGGGTTA
>DATGXQ010000497.1:0-4638 GCA_035298905.1 Nostocaceae cyanobacterium
CCCCAGACCCCGCACCCCACACTCAAAATCGATGATATAATCGCAACAGATAAAATTTAAAATTAAGCAAAAAAAATAGGAGAATATTGAATCTAGACCCTAAGAATATTCCCTAAACAAAAAAATAAATTGTCACGGATTACCTTGTGTCTATCAAACCTTACAGCCACCGATGCGGATACACTCCCCACCTGATTGCTGTTCGTCCCTAGAGGCCACCTTGTCCCAGATGAGATCATGATGGGGGGAAATTTGCGAATTAGCGATCGACAGCGACGGTAATGTCGATAACACATTACCAGTCCCAGAAAAAACCAGACAGTAAATGTACAGATTGAATGGCAATGCCATTAATCCCATAAAAATAGTTTTCTGCATATTTAAACCTCAGCCCACGTTCCAGATTGCGTCCTTGGTAACGCCATCTTGATGAACCGAATCTGAAAAATCAGGCACTTTATTTTATTCTACCAGCGCCCTGACGTGATTTCAAAATAAACAGTTCCACCGTTGCATCAGGATCAACACGGCTAACAAGATGGCTTCCCATTTACATCTGCACATATCAGGCAAACAAACCGGAGAAAATTTTATCTTTCCTCACAACCTCTCTTTCTAGCCATTCGCCAGATAAAATAGTTAACAAATGTTGCCTGATAGCTGATTCATGACACCCTCACAAGAAGTAGATACACTCAATTCCCCAGAAGTAGACTTAACTGGATACGATAACCCAGCAGTTGACCCCCTGGACGAGTTACCAGGAGAGGTAGAAATGTCGCTGTTTGACCATTTAGAAGAATTGCGCCAGCGCCTTTTTTATGCTCTGATTGCTGTAGCTGTGGGTGTTATTGGTTGCTTCTCTTTTGCTAAACCAATTGTCCAACTACTGGAAGCACCAGCACAGGGAATCAAATTTTTGCAATTAGCACCGGGAGAATATTTCTTTGTTTCTCTAAAAGTTGCAGGTTATAGCGGTTTATTAGTTGCTAGTCCATTTATTCTTTACCAAATTACCCAATTTGTCCTTCCTGGACTGACACGCAGAGAAAGGCGTTTATTAGCTCCCATCGTCTTGGGTTCAACTGTACTATTTGTCGGGGGTTTAGCATTTGCTTATTTTGCCCTAGTTCCTGCTGCCTTAAAATTCTTTATTAGCTACGGTGCAGATGTTGTTGAACAACTATGGTCAATAGAAAAATATTTTGAATTTGTACTGTTGTTATTATTTAGCACTGGATTAGCTTTTCAAGTTCCCGTCATTCAATTATTACTAGGACAATTAGGAATCGTTTCTTCTGCTACAATGCTCTCTGGTTGGCGATATGTAATTATGGCTGCTGTAGTTTTAGGTGCTGTAATTACACCTTCAACTGATCCTCTCACTCAAAGCCTATTAGCAGGAGCAGTATTAGGGCTTTATTTTGGTGGTATTGGTTTAGTTAAACTCATAGGAAAGTAGTAAGAATTCAGGAGTTAGGAGTCAGAAGCGGAGCCGGAGACGCTCCGCCTCCGGTCAGAATGCTGATCCAATCAGGAATAGATAGTAGTAATATTTCTTGAGAATCATTCAGCTTGACTGTAAAAGTCTCTTGAATGCTGAATTGTGGATTCTGTATTCTGAATACTTACGGAAAGTAAAAGGAGGCAGAGGAGCAGAGGAAAGGTTTTAAATGTTTTCTGTACCAATAAAAATTAGGCAATTTGACCAATTTTGAAGTGTGAATTGTGAATTTTGAATTAATATAAATGGGAGAAATCACTTATAACGACTTTGAAAAAATCGAGATTCGGGTGGGAAAAGTCATCAAAGCTGAAACTTTCCCTAAAGCACGTAAACCCGCCTATAAACTCTGGATAGATTTTGGTGAATTGGGAGTTAAAAAATCTAGCGCCCAAATTACCAAAATTTATCAACCAGAAGATTTACTAGATAAATTAATTTTAGCAGTTACCAACTTTCCTCCCCGACAAATCGCTGATTTTCTGTCAGAAGTTTTAGTTTTAGGTGTAGTTTTAGAGGATGGTGAAGTAGCTCTAATCCAACCAGATCGAAATGTACCATTAGGTAAAAGAGTTTTGTAATTAAAAATCACAAATTCCCACATTTACCCGTATTTATCTGCGTCCATCTGCGTCCATCCACGTTTAATTACCAGATAATTTTCAACACTTGTCAAAAATCATCATGTAACAGATGTTACAGAATCAAATTAACAGCATAAATTGCTTGACTAAATTAAAACGCATTTAATTCATAATATCCATTCTGAAGAACGCTCACCCAAATCAATCGGGATACTAACAGCCTTACCAAGCCGGGGACGCTCCCTCGTCTGTGTAATAAAAGTTAACACTTGTTGCGCCCCGCCCAAAGCATGGAGATAATTAGCCACGCTGTCTAGATGTTCTTGGTACTCGGCTTCACTCAAGGGAAACGAAGCTTGCTCAAGATATTTCCACATCACTTGGAGAAAAATCTTCCCCTGTGTCCGGCGAAACTGGACATCATAGGAATGTCCCCATTTGTCAATCAATAATTGGCGTAGTTCTTTTCCTGTCATAGCTGTTGGCAACTAGATTTTACATTTGGTTATGATATTAAGTTCCGTAACTCCAGTATGATAAAGATATAAAGAAATGTAATGCTAACAAAACAGATGCTAGATATATCTTCCTATCAAGAAGTATGGCATCTCATAGACGTTAGCATTTCCAATCAGACGAGGGTTGATCTAGTGTTACTACCCTTGTCACAATGCTTAACAAATTACACAAAGAGCGCGTAGATTATGGCTCAATTTTCCGAATCTATGGACGTACCCGATATGGGTCGTCGGCAATTCATGAACCTGCTTACCTTTGGGACTGTTACAGGTGTAGCTCTGGGTGCATTGTATCCCGTAGTCAAGTACTTTATTCCTCCTGCTAGCGGTGGTGCTGGCGGTGGAACCACAGCTAAAGATGCTAAAGGCGATGCGGTAATTGTCAGCAAGTTTTTAGCCAGCCATAACGTAGGCGATCGCGTCCTAGTACAAGGATTAAAAGGCGACCCCACCTATATTGTGGTGGAAAGCAAAGAAGCCATTACTGATTACGGGATTAATGCCGTTTGCACCCACTTGGGTTGTGTCGTTCCCTGGAACGCTGCTGAGAACAAGTTTAAATGTCCCTGTCATGGTTCTCAATACGATGCCACAGGTAAAGTTGTTCGGGGTCCTGCACCCAGATCCTTGGCTTTAAGCCATGCCAAAGTAGACGACGACAAAATCGTCTTGACACCTTGGACAGAAACAGACTTCCGCACCAGTGAAGAACCTTGGTGGACTTAATAAATCAGTTATTAGTTGCACATGACTAATAACTAATGACTAATGACCAACCCAACCATTGTCCTTGATAGAGATGAGAAATGCTTGTATAACAGCGAGTTTTACTCGCTATGCTAAAGTAATGTTCAAGACGTTGCTTGTAGCGATCGCCTCTGTGACATTTTTCCTCACCAGCGATCTAGCCCTGCCTCAAACGGCTGCGGCTTACCCTTTTTGGGCCCAAGAAACCTATCCTGAAACCCCCCGCGAACCGACAGGAAGGATTGTTTGCGCTAACTGTCACCTAGCAGCAAAAACTACAGAAGTAGAAGTTCCCCAATCCGTACTACCCGACAGCGTATTTAAAGCCGTCGTCAAAATTCCCTACGATAAAAGCGTCCAACAAGTCGGCGCTGACGGTTCTAAAGTCGGCTTAAACGTCGGTGCAGTATTAATGTTGCCTGAAGGCTTCAAACTCGCACCAGAAGAACGCATTCCCGAAGAACTGAAAGAAGAAATCGGTGATTTAGCCTTCCAAAGCTACGGTGAAGGTAAAGACAATATCGTCATCGTTGGACCAATACCCGGTGATGAATATCAAGAAATTGTCTTCCCTGTGCTTTCTCCTGACCCCGCTACAGACAAAAATATTCACTTCGGCAAATATTCCGTACATGTAGGCGGAAACCGGGGACGCGGACAAGTTTACCCCACCGGTGAAAAGAGCAACAACAACGTTTTCAACGCTTCCGCTAGTGGCACAATCACCAAAATTGCCCAAGAAGAAGACGAAGACGGCAACGTTAGCAATGTAGTCAGCATTACAACCGCATCAGGCGAAATTGTTACTGATAAAGTTCCTGCTGGCCCAGAATTGATTGTCGCTGAAGGACAAACCGTTACATCTGGCGATGCTTTGACCAACAACCCCAACGTCGGCGGTTTCGGTCAAAAAGATACAGAAATCGTTCTCCAAGATCCAACCCGTGTCAAGTGGTTGATTGCATTTATCTGTCTTGTCATGTTGGCTCAAGTTATGCTGGTTCTGAAGAAGAAACAGATAGAAAAAGTCCAAGCAGCCGAGATGAATTTCTAATTTATTCTCAGCTAAATCATTATTTATTAGACAGGCTTTGTCCTGTCTTTTTTATTTTTGATTCAGAAACAGTAATTTTCTGATTAATACAAATTCACTAAAAGAAGGTAACAAAAAACCAGCAAACCCTGATAAAGTCCTACATTCCCCATTTTTAATTTTTAATTTTTAATTTTTAATTTTTAATTTTTAATTTTTAATTTTTAATTTTTAATTGGTACAACTCCTCCA
>DATGXQ010000498.1:0-1654 GCA_035298905.1 Nostocaceae cyanobacterium
CTCAAAAATAACTCCGATACAATTGACAGCGCGGCTCGACTTCATTACCCATCAATTTTATCAAACCCATACTCTGTAACTGATAAGCTGATATGGTTTCCAATCTCACAGGTTTAGTCGAATTAATTACTGTTTGAAAAGCTGCCATGAGTTTGGGTTCCTGTTGCAAACTCAACCAATATTCTCGCAAATGATGACTATAAATACCCGCATCTGTTACTGCTTCTACTAATAGTTGCTCTTGGGGAACATCGGGATAATTTTTGAGGTGAGAAAATGCCTGCTGTAATAAATAAGGATGACCACCAACTAAATTCATTAAGGGGTCTACTAACGATGAATCTCCTGATAATCCATGTTTTTTTGCCAATATCTGCACTTGCTCTTTAGTGAATTCCGGTAACTCAATGGGTAAGCCGACATTAAAAGGCGATTGATTAATATTTAAGCGGATATAAACATCTGTAGCATGAGCGATCGCTAATCGCAACTTTTTCCAGTTTGGACGGCTTCTGGCTTTTTCGTACCAAGAGCGCAACAATCCAAAAAAGTCTTCATAAACTTCAGGATAAGGAAACAGTACATCCACATCATCTAAATATAAAACTAAGGGGCTGTCAGCATCAGCCAAAAGGTATTCTTCTAAATAAGTTGTGCAACTTACCTTAGCACCCATACCTTCTTCATCCCAATATTTATCTAACCTATTAGGTAACTTAAGTTCTCGGCTCAGATTGAGACAAAACCAACGCAAAAATTTATTCAGGTTGGTGAAGTGAGTTTTCCGATCTGCCATCTCTAAACTCAAGTTTACCGTGCGATAGCCCTCCTTTGCTACTTTAGCTAATACCTGTTCCATGAGGGAGGTTTTACCCATTAATTGAGGTGCTTTAAGCCGAATTAGGGAACCAGGTTGTAACAGAGTTTCATAGCAGATAAATTCAATTCCAAAGCGTTCTACATATAATTCTGTGACTACTAAACTTTGTTGAGTTTGGCTGGAATATTTCGGCGGTAATGCTTCTTTCAGCAGGTAATTCTTTTGTGCATTTCTGGTAATTCCTGATTCTGGGGTTAATAAGTAAGATTGGGATGTAGATTTATGTTCCCAATTTCGCTGCAAAGCTTCCTTAAAATTGCTTTTTCTAACTTTTTCTCCTAAAGCATCTGTGAGCAAATTCCAAAGCTTTGGTGCAACATCTTGACTGATATAACTTGTTGCATACTGATGTCTAGCAGCAATTTGATCGTAGTCATATCGTTCCCAAGCTCCTTTTATAACAATAATTTCAACGTCACTTAATTTTCTGTTGAACTTGGTAAAAACGGCCTGGTTAGCGATTTGAATTGCTTCAGTTAAATCAAAATCCATAATATTTAAAATATTTTTTCTAAAATTAAGTTCTTCCGACGTATAAGCAAGTGCTTATAACTAGAGAGTTTATCGATTATTATCATCTATCCAACTATGATTAAAAATCAACTCGTAAATCTGGTTGTGGACTTTTAAATAACCTTGTTGCTTAATCAACAAGCCGGATAATATCAACTCCCTAGCTTCTGGAGTATCAACTGCACTGATTTGTTTTAATTGCAAAACTTGGCGATATAGTGCCAATATTTTACTAGGTTCACACTCTCCTTCTAAGATGCG
>DATGXQ010000499.1:0-10370 GCA_035298905.1 Nostocaceae cyanobacterium
TACAGCAGGGAACAGGGAACTCTTAACGGGGAACAGAGTGGAAAGTCTCTTAGCATAAGGTTTTGTTCCTAAAATTTGTACCTCATTGACCTGAATTATGCTGTATTCCTAGAAAGTCAATAAATTCTTCATATTTTCCTGTTGATTGCATTTCAACTACACATACTTTAATTAATTTATAACATTCATTTGCGGGATGCTATTCCAGAAAATCAGTGAATTTTACTGGTGAAGATATAGCGGAAATTATATAATTATTCGTAAAGATTCAGAATTCAGAATTCAGAATTCAGAATTAAAAAGACTTTAAGAGTCAAGCTGACTGAGATTCTCCAAATATCACTACTATCGATTCCTCTTTTGGTAACTATTCTGGCTACTGACTCCTGACTCCTGAATTCTTACAATTATTCCTTGAGAATCATGTTTTTGTGGAGGTTGGACATTTAATATCTTTATATACTACTGCTCTGGTGATAAATTATATAGCTTTCCTATATGATGATACTAGAGTTTAGCGTCTACTATTAAACATGAACTTTCTCAATATTTTAGGATTATTTGCTGCCACTTTAACTACAATCGCGTTTTTACCCCAGATGTTGAAAATCTGGCGATCGCAATCGGCTAATGATGTCTCTTTTACTATGCTGATTACATTTATTACAGGACTTGTACTGTGGTTAATCTATGGTATGGTTCTCGGTGCGTTGCCCATTATTATCGCTAATTCGGTGACTTTGTGTTTTAATTTGATAATTTTATGGCTTAAAATTAAATATAGATAACTCTATTAAAACGACCTGTGACATCATCTGTGTTTGACTCAGAACGCCTTTTGTTTACCCCTGCTACCCCAAAAACTGACGCTATCCCGCTAATTTTCGCTTTTCCTAATGAGTACAGTGTGGGAATCACTAGCCTTGGTTATCAGGTAGTTTGGGCTACTTTGGCTATGCGTGATGATGTACAGGTGAGCCGCTTATTTACTGATACTCATGAACAGTTACCCAGACATCCAGAATTACTAGGTTTTTCTGTCTCTTGGGAATTAGATTATGTCAATATTTTCAATTTATTAGAATCTTTAGGAATACCAATTCGGGCAACTTCCCGCCATGAAAATCATCCTTTAATTTTTGGTGGTGGACCCGTTCTCACCGCTAATCCTGAACCTTTTGCAGATTTTTTTGATGTGGTGCTATTGGGAGATGGAGAAAATTTACTAGATAATTTTGTTACAGCTTATCAGGAAGTTAGAACCGCTACACGAGAAGTTAAATTAACCAGATTAGCGCAAGTACCAGGAATTTATATTCCTAGTTTGTACAATATTGAATATACAGCCGCAGACGGAGAAATAAAATCAATTCATCCTGTTTCTAGTGAAATTCCGCCAGTTATTCAAAAGCAAACTTACCGGGGCAATACTCTTTCTGCTTCTACTGTGGTAACGGAAAAAGCCGCCTGGGAAAATATTTTTATGGTAGAAGTAGTGCGGAGTTGTCCTGAAATGTGCCGCTTTTGTTTGGCTAGTTATTTAACTTTACCGTTTAGAACTGCGAGTTTAGAAGGTTCTTTAATTCCGGCTATTGAAAAGGGTTTACAAGTTACTAACCGTTTGGGTTTATTGGGTGCTTCAGTAACTCAACATCCTGAATTTTCTGATTTATTAAATTATATTAGTCAACCAAAATATGATGATGTGCGGTTGAGTATTGCCTCAGTTAGAACTAATACCGTAACGGTAGAACTAGCCCAAACTTTAGCCAAAAGAGACACGCGATCGCTTACCATAGCTATAGAGAGCGGTTCAGCACCATTACGTCAAATTATTAACAAAAAGTTAGAGAATGAAGCCATCATCCAAGCCGCAGTTAATGCTAAATCTGGTGGTCTGTCAAGTCTCAAATTATACGGGATGGTTGGTATTCCTGGGGAGGAAGAGTCAGATTTAGATGCTACTGTAGCTATGATAAAGACTGTAAAAAAAGCTGCTTCTGGTTTGCGGCTAACACTGGGATGCAGCACCTTTGTACCCAAGTCACACACGCCTTTTCAGTGGTTTGGAGTCAATAAGCAATCTGAGAAACGGTTGCAATTTTTACAAAAACAGTTGAAACCGCAAGGGATAGATTTTCGCCCAGAAAGCTATAATTGGTCTATTATCCAGGCTTTGTTGTCGAGAGGCGATCGCCGTCTTTCTCGATTGTTAGAATTAACTCGTGATTTTGGTGACTCTTTAGGTAGTTATAAACGTGCTTTTAAACAATTAAAAGGTGAAATCCCGGATCTAGATTATTACGTTTTTAGTAATTGGTCAACCGAGCAAATTTTACCTTGGAGTCATTTACAAGGGCCTTTGCCTCAGTCTACACTATTAAAGCATTTGGCTGAAGCTACCAGTTATTTTCGCTCATCTACCAAAGATTTACAAACTGTCAACTAAAAATTAAAAATTAAAAATTAAAAAATGAAGTGAATGGCTAATAGATTATACTGGTATTAGGTATAGGAAAAAATGCGAAATGCAAACTACATCCGAGTATTATTGTGCTTTTTGTGGTGAAGAAAATACCACTTTTATTGATTTGAGTGGAGGAATGCAACAATCTTATGTAGAAGATTGCCAAGTGTGTTGTCGTCCTAACATTTTGTATATTAGGGTTGATGAAGATACCCTAGATATTGAAATTGATACAGAGTATGAAGGCTAAGTTTTAGGTTTTCCTTTCCATGCTGCAATTCAAACATTCTTCAGTTATTAATGCACCAGTAGAAGTAGTTTGGAAATTCCATGAAAGACCAGACATATTACAACTGCTAACTCCTCCTTGGCAACCTGTACAAGTAGTTAAGCGTGAGGGTGGACTTGATCAGGGGGCAATTACAGAATTTAAGCTGTTTTTGGGGCCTTTGCCTTTAACTTGGTTAGCGCGTCATACTGAATATGAAAAATATCGTCTGTTCACTGATGAACAAATATCTGGCCCGTTTGAATCTTGGATACATCGTCATGAATTTACACCAGAAGATGGCAAGACTAGATTAACCGATGCAATTTCTTTTGTAATGCCTGGTGGTGATGCAGTCGAATTTGTCAGTGGTTGGTTAGTGCAAGTGCAGCTAGAAGCAATGTTTCGCTACCGCCATTATGTCACAAAAAGGGAATGCGAGTCAAAGCCGTTACTTTAGTAAATTGGTGGAAAAATTTTTCATAGATGGAAAACAGAAATGTAGCGAAATAGCTACATATTTATTTACTTTTCGCTGAGATTCTCATTTCTGGAATTTGTAGACTCGAAACTGAATAATTAATTGTCAGTTCGTATTTATACAATTGACTTTTGTCATGCTGTATATTCAGGGATTAAATTTGATGTCTACAAAAATCAAGCAGCACCAAGTAGGGAGATTATATGCACATTCTCCCAACGGCAAAGAATTAGTTTTTCCACTCAAGCATACAGAAGTTCAAGCTAAAATTGCTGGTAATTTATCCAGAGTGGAAGTTATCCAAAGTTTTGAAAATCCTTTTACACAGCCTTTAGAAGCTATCTATGTCTTCCCTTTGCCAGATGAAGCGGCTGTAGATGAGATGGAAATTAAAATCAATGAAAAGATAATTAAAGGCAGTATTAAAAAGCGGGAAGAAGCACAACAAATTTATCAACAAGCTAAAAGAGAAGGTCGCACTACTGGGTTATTAGAACAAGAAAGAGATAACATCTTCACTCAATCTTTAGCTAATATTTTACCTGGTGAACAAATTTATGTGACGATTCTTTACACCGATAGTTTAAAATTTAGTGGGGGAAATTATGAATTTGTGTTCCCTATGGTAGTAGGGCCACGTTATATCCCTGGTACACCAATAGACGGAAGTGGAGACACAGACCAGGTTCCTGATGCTTCGCGCATTACTCCCCCAATCATCCCAGCAGGAATGCGATCGCGTCACGATATTAATATTAATGTAGAAATTCACGCAGGTTTACCAGTTCATCAAATTGTTTCCCCTTCTCATCAACTACAAATAGAACAAAATGGGGAAATTGTGAAAATACAACTTGCAGGGGAAGATACTATTCCCAACAAAGATTTTATCTTGCGTTATCAAGTTGCAGGTAAAGCAACTCAAGCCACAGTTCTCACTCAAAAAGATCAACGCGGTGGACATTTTGCCCTTTATTTTATTCCCGCTTTAGAATATAAAACTACGGAAATTGTCGCCAAAGATGTAGTTTTTCTCATTGATACTTCTGGTTCTCAACATGGCGCACCTTTGCAACAATGTCAGGAATTAATGCGGCGATTTATTAATGGGTTAAACCCTGACGACACTTTTACAATTATTGACTTTTCCGAAACGACTAGACAATTATCATCGACACCATTACCCAATACACCCACAAATCGCACTAAGGCAATTAGTTATATCGATAAGTTAAAAGCTGATGGTGGAACGCAATTATTAAATGGTATTCAGGCGGTTTTACAATTTCCTGTTACTTCTAATAGATTGCGAAGTATTGTTTTATTAACCGATGGCTACATTGGCAATGAAAACCAAATTTTAGCGGAAGTAAAAAAGAAATTAAAACCAGGAAATCGCCTCTATAGTTTTGGTGCTGGTAGTTCAGTTAACCGCTTTTTACTTAATCGGATTGCGGAAATTGGACGCGGTACATCGACAATTATTCGTCATGATGAACCAGTCCAAGAAGTAGTAGAAAAGTTCTTTAAAGAAATTAACAACCCAGTCTTAACCAACATTGAAATTATTTGGGAAGGTGCAGGAGAACCGCCAACAATTTATCCTACAGCCATACCAGATTTATTTGCCCAACAGCCTTTAGTTTTATTTGGTAAACAACCAGAAGCTATTACTGGCAAACTATACATTAACGGTATTACAGCAGGTGGTAAAACTTATGAAAAAACTTTTGACCTCAAGTTTGAATTTGAAGGGAATACAGCCATAGCCCAGCTTTGGGGACGGGCTAAAATCAAAGATTTAATGAATCAAATGTTTAGTTATGAAACTACAGAAAAAGTTGAAGCAGTCACAGAAACAGCTTTAACTTATCAATTGCTATCTCAATATACGGCTTTTATCGCTGTGAGTGAAGATATTAGAGTAGATGGAGACAGTGAGATAATTTCTGTACAAGTACCTGTAGAAATGCCAGAAGCCGTTAGCTACGATGGAATTGTTGCCGCATCTGCACCATCTACCCCGATTGTTAGATCCATGGGTAGAAAACTTGCTAGTCCTCGATCTTCAGCCAAAAAAGTAGCGTATTCTCAAGTAGATGAATTTGCTGATTTTGACATGGAAAGGGAACGAGGAATTTCTATTCCCGAATATTACTTTTCAGCACCAGCAGCACCAGCAGATATTCCCGATGCAAATGCCAAAATTGAAGTTGTCAAGATTACAGGTTTAGACGATACAGCTAGATTAGATTTAGCTAAACATTTAGCATCTCTGATATTTGATCATGACTTCTATCATGACTTGCATAAAGAAATAGTTTTTACCTGTAAAATTAGTCAAGGACGGGTTAGACAGGTCATGTTAGATGAGAAAAATACAAATTTTTTAGATGTTGAGGTGATAGAAGACATTAAGCAATTATTATTAACTTGGCTAGTTCCTGAAAAGAAATCTATGGCAATTCGGATTACTTTACGGTTGCAAGAATGTTAATTGATTGAGTCAATTGTGTTGCGTCCACTTCTTATTTGAGATGTGGACATTAAAATTAACAGATAATCATCATATTATTATGTCAAGCCAAAAGAAAAAGCCTAATGGATGTGGATGCTTAAATATTCCAATCTCTGTAATCATACTTTTTTTAGGAGGTGGTTATTGGTTTTTCAGCCAGAAAGGATATTTACTTATTGGCAATCTTCTACCTAAAAATCCAGAAACAAATATTATCACTCCCACTGAAACTGCAACTAATTCTCCAATTCCCACTCCCACTGCAACTGCAACTAATTCTTCAATTCCCACTCCCACTGCAACTGCAACTAATTCTCCAATTTCCACTAATTCTCCAACTCCTTCTTTAGTAAATACTGTAAATTCTGATTCTACTAATAAGCAAACTTCACCCAAGACTGTCACTCCACAAAAAACACAATTACCTCAAACTCCTTGGGAGAAAAAAGTAATTAGAGGAATTTATTTAAGTCGCTACCAAGCCACCAATAATGCTAACGAACAAACAATTCGTGCCAGAGTTCGTTACTATCGTTCTCAAGGATTTAATACGATTATTCACGGTGTTTGGGGTAATGGTTGTACGATGTACAATAGTGCTGTGTTGCAGCAAATGGTAGGTATTAAAAGTTGTCCAAACCAGTTTAAAGATGAATGGTTAGATTGGTTAATTGATGAAGCACATAAACAGGGAATGGAAGTTCACGCTTATTTCGAGAAAGGTATTAAAATAGACGAAAAGAGTCCGATTTTTGATTTAGCAGTTTCTCGGAGGTGGATTGTTCCTGGTGTAGATAAAACCTACCCTGGAATTGATCATTATGTTCTTGATGTGGAGATTCCTGAAGTTGCTAATTTATTTAAAAATATCTCAGTTGAATTTGTCAAAAAATATCCAAAAATTGATGCAGTTCAATGGGATGATTATCTAGGTTATCATGCTGACTTACCGGGAAAAGTCGATCGCACCACTAAGTTAACTACTTTTGTACAGCAAATGATCACGGCAATGAAACAAGCTAACCCTTCAGTGAGTTTTGATCTCTGCCATCATAACCCTTATTGGGCTAAACGATACTTTGCTGCTGATTGGGAAAAATGGAAAGTCGATCGCGTGTTTATTCAAAATTATAATGAGGCTAATTTCCAAGAAGAGTTGAATTATGTCAAAAATTCTCATGGTGTGGCTATTAGTGACAAACAATTCCCCCGCTTAAAAGAATTAGTAGATAACCAGGAAGTCAAAAGTATTTTAGTCTTTCCCTCCTCTGGAAAACCGGAAGAAACAGCTGCTAAATTAAAAGGCTTGATGCAAAAGTAAAATTAAAACCAATTCTTCTCATTTAATTCTCATAAATAAAATTCTGTAGGTTGGGTTGACATTAGGAAACCCAACATTACCCATAACAAGATAAATATAATGCTGTTTAAAACAAAGATTTTAATTTGTGAATTTCAAAAATTATTGCATTAATTTTTCCAATAATTCGTAAACTTGTGTACCTATTTGTTGGGGATAATTAGTATTATTTGGGTTACAACCACCGAGCTTTTTAGCTCTAGGAATTGCTTGAGGTATATATTCAATTAATTTTGTATAATAGGGCTGGTGTTCATTGTTATGAATACGATTTAATAAATTCTTACATATTCCTGATCTTCTTTTAATAGGATACTGTTCTATGTAATCTTTTAAAGTTTTATCGTTATTTTCCTCTGGAATATAGTCTTTTATTTCTGTTTCTAAATCAACAAAGTGCAGAATTAACCAAATTTCAAAGCAAGGATTACTTAAACCAAGTTTATATAAAGAATTTGTATTGCATTGCTGTACAAGATTGAGAATAGATTGTTTACGGTTTTCATAATCATCTGTATCTATGATTAGCCATAATTCATCATAATTTTCTCTTAATTGATATTTGTGTTCTAATTCTTTAGAAAATTCCAGTATAGTTTGGTATACGCTATCGGGATGAGAATCACCTGATTGTAATCTATCTATAAATTCGACATGAAAATTACTAATACGAAAATTTTCTTCATATTGAGTCACTAACTGACTAAAATAATTAGATTCTGTTTTATATCCTTCCGCAGCTATTATATATAGTTTCCATTTACCATTTTGACATTTATAAGCAATATCAGCTATACTACGTTGATAATCTGTGTTTCTTTCTCTTGGCATTTATTTACTCCAACCTAATCCCTTTAAGTCTTTAATAAAAGGTATAGCCCCGAATCTTCCATGAAGATACCCAGAAACTAAGTCCAAATTTTCAACATCAGTATTCGCTAAAGAGTAAGCTAAAGATTGTCCATGTTTATCCTTTTCTACTAGCCAAATTTCATCTTTTCTAAAAATATCCTTTATGTTTAGTAGTTGAACTTCATGAGTAGTGGCAATTAACTGACTATTCAGGTGAGCGTTTTCAGGACTATTCAAGAAAAGGTCAAATAATTCTTTAACAAGTAAAGAATGTAAACTCCTTTCAATTTCATCTACAACAATCACGGTATTACCTTGAGATAAGTTAATCAACATAGGAATCAAATCTATTATTCTTTGTGTTCCATCTGATTCCTCAGATATTTTAAATAATACATCATTTTTATCATTTTTATCTACTCTAACCGTTGATAAAAATTTCACTTTTAATTTATCAGTTCCATTTTTTGCCCTAGAAATAACACATCCAGGGTGTGGCATGAATATTGCCTTTAGTTTCTCATCTTCATAAGGAAAATCTTTCTTAATTTCATCCTTTATATCTTGATTAAGTTCAGAATAATCATCAAACTCTGTTTCTGTAATATCAATTCCCTTAATTCCTAAATCGAATGATTCTAAAATTTCACTCCAAGAATTTAACTCTGATTGAAAGAAAGGTATAAAAATAGGTTTGGAATTGGGAAAAATAATTGTTAAAACATCATCAAACCAATTGTATATATTATCCAATTGTTTAAGATTACGTTCTCGTGAGTTAGTAAGAAAAAGTAAATTTTCTCTTGTACTATCCGCTTCATAATTTATTCTATTTCTTTCATATTCAGAGCAAGTTGAAAAAATAGGATGATTGAAATTGAAATCTATATTTTGACCTGTTCTTTCATAGACAGAGACTTCTAAATTTAATCCTATTTCAAATAGCCATTCTTCATGTACTCTGTGTTTATCGACTAAAAAACCGTAAGCATACTGTTTATTTTCATGCCTAAATTCAAATTCAAATCTTGATGGTTTACTATAACAAGATTTATCTAGCTTAAAATTATTGATATTTATATTTTTATTTTTTTCTGTACCTTCTACTATGAGTTCCTTAGCAAAATTCATAGCTTTAATGAGATTAGATTTTCCCGAAGCATTAGCACCGTATATAATTGATGATCTTAATAATTTTATTGACTCCTCAGAATCTCCCTCTATCACATGGTGCATTTTATTAGTATCACTTGATGCAATCATGTTAAAGTCTATCCTTTGATTAAAGGATAAAAAGTTTTCTACTGTGAATCTTATTAACATACTTATCTGTTCATCTGGAGATTTACTTCAATCATAATTGTAAATTGTTCCAATTAAAATAAATTTCTTAATTTTGTAAAACTTCTGCTTTTGAAGTAATTTTTCCTGCGTCTACTTCTTCTTTTAGTGGTGGACGTAGGCATAAATAGAATAATGGACCAAATAAGGGAATAAGAGAAAATACCCAGAATAATACAGGATTTTCCCAGTTACGTCGCGCCATATCATCCCCTAAAAATGCTGGAAATAGTAGATGTAATAAACAGAAATCTAACACTGTTACATGAATTAATCGATTTGTTTGCCATTGGTGCAGAAAGTCAATCCAGTCACCTTTTACTAAACCATAGATAGATAAAATTAAGGCAGTGATGGTTAAAATAATTCCTAGTAACCGTGCATCAAAAATTCTTAAAAATAAATTCTTTTTTCCTATAAATCTGGGATTTGGTTGTCTAAAAATTAGGTAAGGTAATAATCCAAATGAGCCAACAGGAATACAAAGGACTGCAAATGGCCAAGCAGGAACTTTTTGACCTCTGCCATCTGCAAACAGTACGGCACTATACACAAAAGGCCAGATGCCCATAATATTAAATGCTGCTACTATTGCGGGGTTAATTCCCTTCCATTCAGCAGCTAGTAAATTTTTAATTAAATCAAAATTACCTGGTTGATCGGGTGGTGCAATGAAAAAGGCATAGGTGATAAAACCCAGCCAAATTAAACTAAAAAAAATTTTTTTTGACATAATTTACGCAGATTGACTGAGAGCTTCAGAAAGATAATCAGCTGCTGCGGCTACAACAGCGATCGCACTTTCATAGTCTAACCTGGTTGGCCCCAAAACTCCTACACTCCCCACCGGCACAGCACCCCGTCGATAAGTGGAAGAAATCAAACTACAAGTACGGATGGGTTCTAAGGGGTTTTCTGCACCAATTCGCACTGTTACTTTGGATTTACTTAATTCATCTGTTTCTGGTTCTTCACAAATTAACCGCCAAAGTAATTCTTGTTCTTCTTCCAACAAATGCATGATTGTTTGTACTTGCTGCACTTGGGAAAACTCTGGCTGACGTAATACTTCACCTACACCCC
>DATGXQ010000500.1:0-7310 GCA_035298905.1 Nostocaceae cyanobacterium
GGGCGGTTAGAAACCGCGTCTACACAAGCAAGACGCATAGCGGCTTCCCGCAGGGAAGGCCACCTGCGTGGGTTTGAAAACCTTGATTTTTCATTAGTCCGCGTAGGCGGACTTGGCCTGTATAGCCACGAATTCTATTCGTAGGGCTTAAGTTGACACCTATGAGCAATACTGTGTCCCCATCTCTTATTGCGCCATATTGTAAATTACTTTACAAAAGCCATCTATAAAGATACTATAAATTGTGATTTCGGCAAAACTTTTTTATTTTTCTGTTACAAAAAAATTAGCTTATACCATTGCATTAAAAGGCCAATATATAGCAATCCTAAATCATTTATGAACTCTAACTGTTCCCTGTTAAGAGTTCCCTGTTAAGAGTTCCCTTCTCTCCACAAGTCAGTTCACAACTCAGATCGGATTGCTATATATAAGTTTATCTTAGGGACATGGCATTGTCATGTCCTTACCCATGTATTTATATTGTTGAATTATTTAAGATTCCATGTCTGCTAACTCTAACCATCTTTCTGTGGCTTGATCAATTTCTTGTTTTAGTGCTTCCACTTGTTCATACAATTTTTGCACTTGCGTATAATTTCCTTGGGGAACATTCCCCATTGCTGCTTCTGCTTCTGCTTTCTCGGCTTCTAATTTGGCAATTTTACCTTCTAATTGCTCAAATTCTTTCCTCTCCCAGTTAGATAACCTGCGGCGTTTTTTCGGTTCGGCTTGTTTTACTGGTACTGCTGCTTTTTCTGCGACAATATTTGGTGATTTTTCCTTACTAGCGGTCTCTTGCTGTGTTGCTTCTTCAGCTTTTTTATAATCTAAATAAACTGAATAATTACCGGGATATTGCTTGAGATTTCCCCCTTCCTCTAAAGCAAAAATGGTATCAACTGTTCTATCCAGAAAATATCTGTCATGGGAAACTACAATCACACAGCCTGTAAAATCTTCTAAATATTCTTCTAATACAGCCAAAGTTTGTACATCTAAATCATTGGTAGGTTCGTCTAAAATTAACACATTCGGCGCACTCATTAAAATCCGTAATAAGAATAAACGCCGTTTTTCCCCTCCAGAAAGTTTATTAATTGGTGCATATTGCTGATTACCTGGAAACAAAAACCGCTCTAACATTTGGGAAGCAGTAATCTTTGTGCCATCAGCAATTTTGACAAATTCGCCTTCTTCTTTAATATAGTCAATTACTCGCTGATTTTCATTGATTTTGGCTAGTAGTTCTTCTGAGTGTTGGTCAAAATAACCTATGTGAATTGTACTACCAATTTCTACAGTTCCTGCATCTGGCTGAATACGTCCGGTGATAATGTTCATTAAGGTTGATTTACCTGCACCGTTACCACCAATAATCCCAATTCTATCTTCTGGGCTAAATTCGTAGGTAAAGTTATTAATTAAAGTACGTCCATTGTAGGCTTTTGTAATCTTATTTAGGTCAATTACTTTTTTCCCAATTCGACGACCAACTGTAGAAATATCTACTTTCCCCAAAGTTTGTTTAAACTCTGTTTCTCGCATGGCTTGGATGCGTTGAATTCTAGCTTTTTGTTTGGTACTCCTAGCTTTAGGGCCACGCTTTAGCCATTCTAATTCTCTTCTTAATACACCCTGATGTTTGCGCTGGGTACTAACAGCAGATTCTTCTGCTAGGGCTTTCTTTTCTAAATAATAGGAATAATTACCGGAATAGGTGTAAATATCACCGCGATCAATTTCTATAATTCTATTAGTAACTTTATCTAAAAAATATCTGTCGTGAGTAATGAGAAACAGTGCGCCTCGAAAGCGGTTTAAATAACTTTGTAACCATTCTACAGATAGTGCGTCTAAATGGTTGGTAGGTTCATCCATTAATAATACGTCGGGTTCGGAAAGTAGGGCGGTTGCTAATGCAATGCGTTTTCGATATCCACCTGATAAAGTTCCGACTTTCACCTCAAAGTCAGAAATGCCTAATTTAGTTAAAATAATTTTGGCATTAGTTTCTAATTCCCATGCGCCTGTCGCGTCCATTTTTTGCATGACAACAGACAGACGAGATATTAATTGGCTATCTTCTGGATGATGAGCTAATTTATCAGATATTTCTTCATATTCTTTGACTAAGACCATTTGTTGACCACAGTCAGCAAAAACTTGTTCTAAAACTGTACGATTTTCATCAACGTCTGGTTGTTGAGGTAAGTAGATAATTTTTGCCCCAGAGTTGGTGATAATTTGACCGCTATCAATTGGTTCTAGCCCGGCAATCATTTTTAATAATGTGGATTTGCCAGAACCGTTAGTCCCAATTAACCCAACTTTATCGGTTTCACCTAAACTAAAATTGGCATCTTTTAAAATTTCTTTAATTCCAAAGTCTTTTTTAACTGATTGTAGGGAAATAATACTCATAACCGATGCCAATTCATTATAATTTTAGTAAGAATTCAGGAGTCAGGAGTCAGTAGCCAGAATAGTTATCACTTAAAGAATAGATATTGGTCACATTTGGTGAAAATCATTTAGCTTGATTCTTAAATTCTCTTTAATTCTGAATTCTGGATTCTGGATTCTGAACCCTTACTAATTTTAATACTTTTTAGCGAAAAAGTGCGTTAGCTTGGTGTAACGCACTTGTAAAAATTCTGGCTGGATTCTAGACAAATAAATCGAGGGGTAAGTGTCCATACATTTCGTTGATGCCTCCCTCTTTATAAGACTGGCAGGATACCAAGACCCCCCGGTGATGTCCTGCATAGGAATCGATGTAACATAGGCCATTTTTGCCGTTCAATTTGATATAAACTGGCCCTTCTATTGCTGGTAAATCGCTTGGTGCTTCATATCCGAAAGCACGGGAATAGGTTTTCATGGCGAGAATTCCCTCTTGGGCTGTTTCAGCACAAATTCCCAATATTTGATAATCAGAAAGACTGGTAATGTAAACTAAAGCTTTGCGGATGGAAGCTTTTTCTGAGGGTTTGAGAACTGGGGCGATATCCAAGCAGTTGAATTTGTTGAGGACTTTCTTCGCGTCTTGGACTGTGAGGTTGGGGTGATTGTGAGTAGACATATATCGATTTATTATGTGTCTAGAGTTGCTTTGGTGTGTGGGGTGGGACTTGCTCACCTTACTAGTATTTCTGACTAAAATCAAGGTTGCTGTGTAACATTCCCCAGGTTGAAAAGGAAGGGGATGCTACCTTTGGTATTTTCACCAAGAATTAGGACATTTGGCATTTGTGCGCCACCACTCTTCCACGCTTCGATCGCTTCTTTTTGTAAAACCAATTGCCCTCCTTGGGCTTTGAGAGTTTCTGCTAATAGTCTTTGGGCTTCTGCTTTACCCCTAGCACGGTTAATTTCTGCTTGGGCTTCTTGTTCGGCTTCTCGTGCTACATAGACGGCTCTTTGGGCCCTCTGTTCCGCGATTTGTTTTTCCTCAACTGCTTTGGCAAATTCTGGTGAGAAGGTTAGGTCAATGACGCTGGTGTCTAGAACAATTATTCCATATTTATCTAAGCGATCGCCTAATGCCGTATCAAAATCCTCTTTTAGTTCACTTCGTTTGGTAATTGCCTCTTCTATTGTCCGTCTAGCAGCTGCTATTTTAAACGCTTCTTGGGTTTGCGGAGCAATAATTTTGGAGACGATATTCTCTAAGCTTCCCTGTTTTCTTCTCACTTCTACCACCTGGAGAGGATCAAGGCGAAAGTTGATGGCAAATCGGGCAGATATAGTCTGTAAGTCCTTGGTAGAACTTTCTGCGGGTACTTCAAATTTTTGAACTGTTAAATCATACACATCTATCACGGAGATAAATGGCGGCTTAAAGTGGATACCTTCATTTAAAACCCCATCTCTAGCTTTTCCTAGTATGCTAATAACTCCCGCCTGTCCTGGGTTGATCACTACATAAGAATTAAACCCCAAACTGAGCAATATCGCTAGTACAATTCCAATTACTGTTACCTGCCAATTTATCGTTAGCTGATTTTTCAAATCTCCCCCTCCTGCTTTGGACTGATTTTTGAGTAAGATAACATTGATAAATCTCAAGTTAGCCAAACTAGAGCAGTTTTTTTGACTCAGCACTCAGGACTAATAGACACAACTGTGTGGTAATATAAATTCCACGCAACTGTAAACGGCTGTGGCTATAGAATCTCAATTTAACCAATCAATAACAAACCGCAAACATTCTGTCCATCCTCTCCAACGTTTGCTTAACTATGGTAGTCAATATCGCCAAAAAATTTGGCTGGCTAGTGTCTGTTCTATTCTCAATAAAATCTGTGACTTAGCACCACCAGCATTACTGGGTGTTGCCGTGGATGTGGTAGTTAAACAAAAAGACTCGATCATTGCCCAGTGGGGAGTCAAAGATATTTTTTGGCAGTTTGTGGTTGTGTCCAGTTTGACTGTCATTACTTGGATACTAGAATCATTGTTTGAGTACAGTTACCATGTGCTATGGCGCAATCTGGCTCAGAATATTCAGCATAACTTACGATTAGATGCTTATAAACATCTACAGGATATGGAGTTAGCTTATTTTGAAGAACGCAGCACTGGTGGTTTAATGTCCATCCTTAATGATGATATTAACCAATTAGAGCGGTTTTTGGATGTAGGAGCTAACGAAATTATCCAAGTATCCACGACGATCGTCATCGTTGGTGGAGCTTATTTAATTTTAGCACCGAGTGTGGCATGGATAGCAATTTTACCGATGCCGTTTATTATTTGGGGTTCAGTTGCTTTTCAGAAATTACTTGCACCCCGCTATGCTGATGTGAGAGAAAAGGTAAGTTTACTCAATGGTAGATTATCTAATAATTTAACTGGAATTACCACCATTAAAAGTTTTACATCTGAAGAATATGAAGTAGGACGAGTAGCAGCAGATAGTAATGCTTACCGCAAAAGTAATTCTCAGGCAATTGTTTTATCTTCGGCTTTTATCCCCTTAATTCGGATGTTTATTTTAGCAGGTTTCACTGTTTTATTACTGTTTGGGGGAATGCAGGTTGTAGAAGGAAAATTAGCAGTAGGTGCTTATAGTTCATTAGTATTTTCAGTACAATTTTTATTGTGGCCTTTAACCAGATTAGGGGAAACTTTTGATTTATATCAACGGGCAATGGCTTCTACTAATCGGGTGATGGATTTATTAGATACTCCGATTGCTATTCATCCGGGAGATATTAATTTACCTGTGGAGATGGTTAGGGGGGCTGTAGAGTTTGAAAATGTGACTTTTGCTTATCAAGGTAGAACACCTATAATTAAGAATTTATCTTTAGAAATTCCGGCGGGTAATACAATTGCTATTGTTGGTGCTACTGGTTCGGGAAAAAGCACTTTAGTGAAACTTTTGCTGCGATTGTATGAGATACATGACGGCAAAATTACTTTAGATGGGATAGATTTACAAAAGTTAAATTTGCAAGATTTACGCCGTTGTATTGGTTTAGTAAGTCAAGATGTGTTTTTATTTCATGGGACAGTGGCGGAAAATATCGCCTATGGTACTTTTGATGCTACGGACGAACAGATTATCATGGCAGCAAAAGTGGCAGAAGCTCATGAATTTATTGTCAATTTGCCCCAAGGTTATGAGACAATTGTGGGAGAGCGGGGGCAAAAGTTATCTGGAGGACAGAGACAAAGGATAGCGATCGCCCGTGCCGTGCTGAAAAATCCACCGATTCTGATTCTAGACGAAGCGACCTCCGCAGTGGATAATGAAACAGAAGCCGCCATACAGCGATCGCTCGAACGGATTATCGTCAATAGGACGACAATAGCGATCGCACACCGTCTTTCCACCATCCGTAATGCAGATTGTATTTATGTGATGGAATACGGGGAGTTAGTAGAAGCCGGAACTCACGAACAGCTATTAGAAAAAAATGGCATTTATGCAAGTTTATGGCGTGTGCAATCTGGTTTAAAATAGTACAGTAGGGAACAGGGAACAGGGAACAGGGAACAGGTTTGAAAGTCTCATGGCATCAGGCTTTGTTCCTAAAATTTTTATCTCATTTACCTGGAATATGCTGTAAAACCTTACCTAATTTTTAATTTTTAATTTTTAATTTTTAATTGATTTATGTTTAGCAGTCCTCAACCTGAAACAGCAGAGAATAAATGGCGGAGACAATTAGATAAATTTGTCAAGGAACATCAGCAAGAATTGGCTGCTTTGTTTTGGGGTTTATGGTTAGAAAATGGCGATAGTCAAGGTACTATTGGTATTGATTTAAAACCGACACCACATTTTGTCTACTGTCCCAAAGCAGAAATAGAAAAGTTAAATGAAAAGGTAGAAAATCGGCTACAAGAACTTTTAGGAATTATTGAAAACAATCAACCAGAAGCAGAAGTAGTGATGATTGGGATAGGTAACGGGGAAATCAAATTAATTCAATTTGCACCAGAAC
Source organism: Nostocaceae cyanobacterium (assembly GCA_035298905.1). GTDB lineage: Bacteria > Cyanobacteriota > Cyanobacteriia > Cyanobacteriales > Nostocaceae > DATGXB01. Next base: position 6,459 of record DATGXQ010000500.1, read on the forward strand.
CAACACCAGCAGTTTGCTTTGAGAAGTTAGGTAAAGATGTGGATAGTTTATTGGATAGTTTAGAACAGAAAATGAGTAAACAGATAGAGAGGATCTAACGCAGAGGAACGCTGAGGTAAGCGCAGAGGAACGCTGAGGTTTTTGATGAGTTTGCAAAAAATTTAGCATAGGACGAGGAAGAAAAATTTGGTGATTTCATCCAAGTCTTATGCTGTTCTATATGACTTTATAGTGAGTTTTATAGAGGAGTTGGTATCATCTTCATCCCAATAGGTGTAGATAGGGCTATACCTCGACGGATGGGTTTAACAGGACGTTTATCTACGAGAGAAATTTGCAGTTTTGATAAAATTGTCGCTAACACAATTTTCATTTCATAGAGTGCGAAAGCTGAACCAATACAACGATGATTACCACCCCCAAAGGGTAAGTATTCATAAGGTGAATATTGTTTTTCTAGAAAGCGTTCTGGTTTAAATTGTTTTGGTTGGGGGTAAACTTCTTCTCGATGATGTGCTAAATAAATACTGGGGATGACTAATGCACCTACTGGAATTTGATAACCCATAATTTCTATAGGTTTCTTGACAGTTTTAGCAAAACTACCGAGCAAAATGGGGTAAATTCTTAAAGTTTCTTGGCAAACTGCGGTTAAATAGGGTAATTTGGCAATTAAACTTGGCTCTGGTTGATCTCCCAAAGTTGCTAATTCCTGTAATAGTTTTTCTCTAATTTCTGGTAGTTGCTCAAGCCAATAAAATGCCCATGTTAAAGCAGAAGCCGTGGTTTCATATCCGGCTACTAATAAAGTCATTAACTCATCATGTAATTCTTGATCTGACATTCCCTCAC
>DATGXQ010000501.1:0-1931 GCA_035298905.1 Nostocaceae cyanobacterium
CTGCTGTTCTTCCTGTTCTACGAATTAGAATTAATCCCCTTTTATTTACTAATTTCGATTTGGGGTGGGGAAAAACGAGCTTATGCCGGAATTAAATTTTTAATTTACACTGCTGTTTCCGGGGCTTTAATTCTAGCGACATTTTTGGGAACAGTTTGGTTAACTGGTTCTACCAATTTTGCCCTAGATGCTATTTCTACTCAAACCCTTTCTGCTGGTTTACAATTTGTTCTTTTAGCAGGAATCATCGTAGGCTTTGGCATCAAAATTCCTTTAGTTCCTTTCCATACCTGGCTACCTGATGCTTATGTAGAAGCTTCCGCACCTATAGCCATTTTACTAGGTGGTGTCTTAGCAAAATTAGGAACTTACGGTTTATTGCGCTTTGGAATGGGGATGTTTCCCCAAGCTTGGGCAACTGTAGCACCTACTTTAGCAATTTGGGGAGCGGTTAGTGCAATTTATGGGGCAGTAATAGCGATCGCCCAAAAAGACATCAAGCGCATGGTAGCATATAGTTCAATTGGTCACATGGGCTATATCTTACTAGCCAGTGCAGCCAGCACTCAGTTAGCCCTAGTAGGTGCAGTTGCCCAAATGTTTAGTCATGGTATTATCCTCGCTATCCTCTTCCATTTAGTGGGAGTCGTAGAAGCTAAAGTTGGCACAAGAGAACTGGATAAACTCAATGGTTTAATGAGTCCCATTCGCGGTTTACCCTTAATTAGTGCCTTATTAGTCTTAAGCGGCATGGCTAGTGCTGGTATTCCTGGTTTAACAGGATTTGTGGCAGAATTTATCGTTTTCCAAGGTAGTTTCTCAGTTTTCCCCATTCCCACACTTTTATGTGTAGTAGCTTCCGGTTTAACTGCCGTTTACTTTGTGATTCTTCTCAACCGCACTTGTTTTGGTAGACTCAACAATGACCTAGCCTACTATCCAAAAGTGATCTGGGCTGAAAAAGTACCAGCATTGATTTTAGCGGCACTGATTATTTTCTTAGGTGTGCAACCTACTTGGTTAGTACGTTGGAGTGAAACCACAACTAATGCCATGGTAGCGGCAATTCCAGCTTTAGAAAAAACCGAAATTTCCCAAGTAGCTTTAAAGCAATAAATCCTAGATAGGAGGAAGGATGAATATTAATTTAATTCCCATTAGTTTAGTAATATTCCGCTTTTTAATCGCCCCCTTCCTCCTCTGGGATGCCCTTGATAGTCAAACTACCATTTGGTTTTTAATTGGATTTATTGCTGCTTTCCTCTCCGACATTTTCGATGGCATTATTGCCCGCCGTTTAGGTGTAAGCAATGCTAATTTAAGACAAACCGACAGTTGGGCTGATGTTTGTTTATTTAGCTGTATTTTCATCAGTGCTTGGCTAGTACACAAAGATGTTTTAATTGCTTATCGTTTGCCCTTATTAACAGTTGTTTTCGCTCAATTAATTTGGTGGATAGTCAACTTAGTTAAATACGGTAAACCTGCAAGTTATCACACCTATTCAGCTAAATTTTGGGGCATAACTTTATTTATTGCTATAGTTTCCCTATTTGGGTTTAATTATGCCGGAATATCTTTGTGGTTAACTTGTATTGCTGGCTTGATTCACACTATTGAAGAAATAGCGATGACTGTAATTTTACCAGTGTGGACACATGATGTTTTAAGTATTTTTCATGCTTGGAAAATTCGCCAAGATTTACAAGACAATCCAACAAATTAAAAAGCAAAAAACAGTTAATTACCACAATTTTTCTGTGAGATTTGGCAGAAATTTAATCAAAAAAATGTAAGGATTCAGAATTCAGAATTTAGAATTCAGAATTAAAAAGACTTAAAGAGTCAAGCTGACTGAGATTCTCCAAATATCACTACTATCGATTCCTCTTTTGGTAACTATTCTGGCTCCTGGCTCCTGACTCCTGAAT
>DATGXQ010000502.1:0-8218 GCA_035298905.1 Nostocaceae cyanobacterium
ACGCTACGCGAACACCGTGTCTCCCCTCTCCTTGCACAGACGCTACGCGAACACAGCGTCACCCCTATCTGCGTCAACCCTCTCCGTATCAATTATTAGGTGCTACCAGTACACTTACGGCTGCTGCTAAAGATGTACCACACCAAGGGCAACCTATTTGTAGATTTTCTACTGGGCAGACTTTATGACATTTGGGACACTCTAAACCATAAACCTGTTGTCGTTGTGTAATTGGTATCTTGCCAGATTGAGGAGTAGCGACATTTACCTGTGGTTGTGGTTGTCGTGCGGCTACTGGTGGCGTTGACAAAACTGTAGCAGCAATGTGATCAACAGAAACAGCTGTAACTTGCAGTTTTTGTTGTCCTAAATAAATTACACTCCCTTGACTTAAGATCAATTCCCCTTGAGTTAATTGTTTACCATCGATATAAGGGGGATTTGTTGAACGTAAGTTTCTAATATAAAAGTTTTGTTGTTGACTATGAAAAAATATTTCTACATGTAAACCGGATACTGTGGGATCAGTTAAAACTATGTCACACCTCAGAGGGTCACGACCAATGCGGACAGTACCAGGGTTCTTACTTATTTGGCGGTCTAAAATTTGCTGAATTTTATTTTGACCAGCTTCTTGCCAATGTAAAGTTAGTGAGTTCATTGTGTTGAGATTATTTGAGATAAATTTAATATTTAGCTAATTCAATTAATATCTGTGCAATTCCTAACATGATTAGGTCACAATAAGCAAGTCTGAATAATAAATTTACAGCCCTGATTATCTACCAAATTTGCAATTTATCTAGAGGATGCTAACTTATCAGCAATGCGGGTAGTTTCTGGTAAGCGATATTTAGGCGTACAGCGCATAACGTAGTCAATAGCCGTTTGTAAACTAACTTTATGTCCACTTGATACATACAATGGTTTTACTCCTGTGCGTGTGCGTAAAACTGCACCAATAGTTTCTCCCTGATCAATTAAAGGTTTCCAGCTACCTTTGGTATCTGGTAATTCTTCATGCTTACCAATCAACCAAGATTTAGCTACCCCTATTGTCGGTAAATCTATCAATACACCTAAATGACAAGCAATACCCAATCTCCGGGGATGGGCTATTCCCTGACCATCACAAAGAATCATATCAGGTACGGTTTTTAGTTTTTCTAAAGCTTCCAACACTGCGGGAATTTCACGGAAAGAGAGGAAACCTGGTATATAAGGAAACGAAGTAGGACGATGGGCTATACTGGTTTCTACTAATTTTAAGTCAGGAAAACTCAAGACTGCCACAGCTGCCTGACTAATTGTGCCATCAGCAAGAAAGCCCATATCTACGCCAGCAACATATTTTACTGGTTCTGGGAATTGGTCTGCGGTGATCACTTGGGTTCGTAATTTTTCTTGAATAACTATGGCTTCGCTAACCGTGGTCGGCCAGTCATGTTGTTGATAAATCTTCATATTTAAACCGCCTTGAGTAAAAATTTCAGTTTCCGAAAATAGCGATCGCCTGAAAGTATCTATGAATAGCTTTCTCACAAAGTAACGAGCAATTATGCAGCGATACATAAAGGGCTGTTACTTTATTTACTTTAGCAAATAATTATGCGTAATAACAACTTGAATTCAACTAACAATTTCCCACTAATGTTTTATCTTGGTGGTGGCTTATTTTTACTCTTCATGTTAGCCACATTTCTCCGCCCTTTTACTATAGTTAATGCTGGAGAAAGGGGTGTAGTTATGAAGTTTGGTAAAGTGCAAGACAGGGTTTTAGATGAAGGGATTCATCCGATTATGCCGGTTATCACATCAGTAAAAACCTTAAATGTGAGGGTGCAACAAAATAGCTTTAAGTCTGATGCTGCATCTAAAGACCTACAAAAGATTATTACAGAATTGGCAGTAAACTGGCATATTGATCCTAATAAAGTCAATAGAGTTTATCAACAAGTAGGAGGGGAGGAAGAAATCATTGCAGGTATTATTACCCCAGCAATATCGGAAGTATTAAAAGCAGCAACCTCTAAGAAAACAGCAGAAGAAATTATTACTAAAAGAACAGAACTTAAACAAGAAATTGATGAAAATCTACGAAAAAGATTAGCCGCTTATGGCTTAATAGTAGATGATGTTTCTTTAGTCAATTTCTCGTTTTCACCAGAATTTAGTCGCGCGATTGAAGCTAAACAAATTGCTGAACAAGAAGCGAAACAAGCGGAATTTATTGCCCAAAAAGCCACCCAGGAAGCACAAGCAGAAGTTAACCGCGCTAAAGGACTAGCTGAATCACAAAAATTACTCCGTCAAACTTTAACTTCAGAATTATTGCAAAAGCAAGCAATAGATAAATGGGATGGTCGTTTTCCTACAGTAATGGGTGGTAATGGTGCAGTACCATTGATTAATATTAGTCCTAATGATTTGACAAGAACAGAAAGGAAAAATTAGTAAGTGAGAAATTAGCAGGAGAGACTATTAGTGTCTTTACTCCTGCTATTACTAATTAGTGTAGAGAATATAAGAATTTAGGAGTCAGAAGTCAGGAGTCAGAAGTCAGGAGTCAGAAGTCAGGAGTCAGAAGTCAAGAGTCAGAATAGAAATTACTAATATTTAGGGAAAATCATTTAGCTTGGTTCTCAAATTATCTCTAATTCTGAAGTCTGAATCCTTACTATAAAATTACGGAATTATACTTATTTTATCTCAGGTCATGATCAAAATAAATTTAAGCAAAAGTACCTAATTTATTTAATTATGTTATTTAAGCCTTCAATTAGGGAACTCTGATAATGTAGCGTTGATTTATCTGGTTTTCCGTTTATGACTGATGATCAAGAAGTTGCTAAACAAAGAGACATAGAAGCGATCGCTAACCTATTAAACACCCAACTACAATCCCAAGGTGTGACTGTACAAACTACGTTTACAGATAACTGTTTAGCCATTATGCTGGAATCTTCGCAAGTACCAAACTCAGAAGTTTTGGTCGAGTTTATTCGTCAAGAGTTAACAAATTTGAATGTGGAATCTTTTGACCAAGTACGGGTTTTTGGTAGATTGAAAAATGATATTTTTCCTAGTTGGAAACAAGAATTTAATCTGCACAAACAGCAGACAGTTTTAGAACTAGCTAAACAGGGAGATTCTCAAGCCATTACTGAAGTATTCAATTTCTTACTTAATCCTCATAACATTAATGCTAAAGTTATGAGTAAAAATGGCTATTTATATGTGGTTTTACAAGCAGAAGGGAAAGTTCCCAATCAACAACAATCTGTTTCTTATGTGCGTAAGCTAATCAATCACTTAGAATTATTTTCTCTCAAAAGAGTTCAAGTGTATGGTTGGCTAAAAGGTGCAGGTTCTCATGCTTGGACGCAACAAATTGATTTAACAGAATTTCCAACTGAGAGTTAATTTTTAGTTATAAAGCGGGTTTAGTTTCAGGGTGCGATCGCGTACTATATGATTGTTAAAATTTTATTACTTAATGCAGTAAATATTTAAAAAGTTTATCAAAAAAATAAATATTCCGCCTAAAAAATACAACTAACATGTATTAAACTGTTAACATGGCATTTATAGTAGAATATCAGTTAGTTTTTAGGCGTTACTATCTACCAAACATGACACAATCTAATTTACCCACTCCACCACAAAAGAAGCAAAAGTTTTCTTGGCCTGTTTGGTTTCCTTATCCTAGTTCATGGGTAAGAAGTTTAATTATACTTATATTTTTCAGCTTAATTACTAGATATAGTGGAGAAAATATAGTCAAATCAGGCTATGAAATTGCTTATTATTCAAGGAGTCCAGAAGCATTAGCAATATTTACTCTCATATTATTATTATTTCCAATTCCTCTAATTACTTTTATTCATCATAGTTTACATACATTAATTAGTCAAGTTTTACCTGGTATTAAGTCACGAGAAATAAGCCGAAATTTAAGAATTTTACCTGGAGTAATTAGTATTTGGGAAGGTTTATTAGCCTGGTTAGTAATTGTATTATCTACATTGACAGCATTGCTAATTTCAAGTTTTATACTACCAGTGTTTAATGTTAACTATAGCAAACCAGTTGAGTATTATACAAATTATCAGGAAACAATAATATATATATTCGGATTTTTGTGGATTACTACTGGTGCATACATTTATCAGATTGAGTTTTTATTTAAGCGTCAGTTAATATCTACCCATTCTGTGAGAGAGAAATTAGTTAAAAATCAAGAAAATCCTAACAGGAGTAAACTTGATGAAATTAAAAATGAAATTTTAGAGATGACTGGACAAACAACAAGATTGCAGACACCAGCAAATTTATCGGAAAGGACTGCACAGAAAACACAATTACAAGCAGAATTTATTGCACCAGAAACAACAGTTAAAAATAATCAGGAAATTCAAATTAGAATCAAGAAAAAATGGCTGATTTATTCGTTAATTCCTTTAGTAGCTATTAGCGTATTTTTGTTTTCTAAAATAATAAATTTACAAAATTTTACTCCTCAACCTCAAGTTGCGGCTAATCAATCTTTACCGTCATCAACTATAAATACAACACCTACAATTACAACTTCACCAACTATTACACCGCAAATTGATAATTTTCGGGAAGCGGTAAATAAGGCTATTAATGCAGCAAATCTCACGCAAACAGCAAAATCAAAAGCTGAGTGGAATAATGTTGTTAATGAATGGCAAACAGCAATTAATTTAATGAAAACTGTACCTGCTTCTAGTCCTAATTACGTAGTAGCGCAGCAAAAGATTATTCAGTATCAGAAAAATATGAACTATGCTGAAACAAACGCTACAAATATTAAATGAGAACCTAGACTTAGATCAGTTCTCAAAGACTCTGTAACAAAACATTTACAGAAAAAATTATTTCATCTGCATAATCTGATTGGATTGGGGTGATGGGTAAATATCGAAAGCCCTCCTAGAAGTTGCTACATTACCCCCTAAAGCTTAGGGGGTTTTTAATATTTACAGCAGATTTCAGCTAAATGAGGTACAAATGTTAGGAACAAAGCCTTATGCTAAAAGAATTTCAACCCTGTTCCCTGCTGTATATAGAAAATTTAGATTGTAATTTCACTTTCATCTGCTAATTTTTCTTTTTTAACCCTCACTCTCGGTTCAATAATATCTGGGTTAACTTTGTATTTTTTAGCTGCTTGGGACATAGTTAATTTTAATAGGCTTTCCTCACCTAAATCGCAGCGATGACTAGGTTTAGATGGTGTAATATTCAAAGCTTTGATAATTTCTGCGGCTACGGCTTTGGCTAATAATGGAGGTACAGAGTTACCAATTTGGCGAAAACCATGCCATTTGGTAATATGAAATCTAAACCAGTCGGGAAAGGAATGTAAACGCGCTGCTTCCCGAACTGTGATACATCTGGGGGTATGGGGATGAATGGGACGAGGAGAGGTAAATGCACCTCGATTTGTGGGAGTTCCTGCCCTTAATGTGTTACAAATTCCATCAGGATCTAGTTTGTAAAAACGGCTAATTTTTTCTACTGCACCATTTGGGGTATCATTAAATCTTTGAATTGATTTTTCAGTGTGTTTTGTCCTGAGACTAGATGTGAGAATTTGCGGTTCATAATTCCGTTGATAAGAATAATTATCTTCAGAGTCAAGTAATTTTCTTACATAATTACTAGGTTTTCCAAATTCTGCAACTACCCAATCTTGCTGATATAATTCTGGATATTTTTCTATTTCGGGTAAATCTTGTAATGCTTCTTGAACTGTAGGAGTTAATGAGAGTTGAGGATTAAGCTTTGTCTTTCTTTTGGCAGGTTGGGTAATGGGTTGGGGGTAATTTGGTAATTTTAAATCTTGACGACAAGCTAATAAAAATAGTCTTTCTCGATTCTGAGGTACTCCATAATTAGCAGCGTTTAAGACTTGATAGTTTTGTAATACTTGATAATTATTATTTTCTAATTCGCTGATTATTTCTAATATAAAATCACGATATTTGCCTTGGATTAGACCTTTAACGTTTTCTAAAACTACAAATTTAGGTTGTAATTCTTTTACTAAGCGAATATAATGAAAAACAAGAGCATTACGAGGGTCATCTAAAAGACGTTTACCCATGACAGAAAAGCCCTGACAGGGTGGCCCACCAAAAATTACATCAATTTCTTGCTGTTGAATTGGAGATAGATTTCTAATTTCTGTACCAGAAATTTCAGTAATGCTTTTACAAATTATGTGGCAATCAGGAAAGTTAAATTCATGAGTAGCGCAGTGAATGGGGTCAATTTCTACTGCTGCTAATACGTCAAATCCTGCTTGTTCAAAACCAAGGGTCATTCCTCCAGCACCGGCGAATAAATCAACGGCGATCGGTCTTGAAGAATTAACTAACATTTTCTACTATATTTGCTAATTTGGTAGCATTTGTAGAATTTCCAGGGCTGCGCGATCGCATACTCCCACTTCCCCTAAACACTGCCGCATTTGTTGATAATCTGCCAGAGTTTGTTGTCTGCGGGCAGGATTTAATAACAATTCCATTGCTGCTTGAATAATGTTTTCTGCTGTAGCTTTTTCTTGTAGAAATTCCGGCACAATTTCCTTCATCACTACGAGGTTAGCTGGAGAAGCGAAGGGAATCGAACCTTTTAGAAGTTTTCTGGCTAGCCAAGCTGTCACCGGATGAAGACGATAAACGACTACTTGCGGTACGTTTAACAATGCCAATTCCAAGTTTACTGTACCAGATTTGGTAATGGCAAAGTCAGCAGCCGCAAAGATTTCTTTTTGTTGACCTGAAACTACTGTGGCTTTTAAACCGTAATCTTTGATTGCCTTTTCAATTGCTGGTTTGTAAATTTCTAGAGAGAGAGGTATCCAAAAATGGGCTGTGGGTAGTTTGCTTTGGATGGTTTGGGCAGCTTGGAAAATAATTGGTAGTAGCAATTTTAACTCTTGACGACGGGAAGCGGGTAAAAGGGCGATCGCTATTTCTTCCTCAGCAATTCCTAATTTTTGCCTAGCTACTTCTCTACTAGGTGCGTCTTGCATTCTATCAACTAAAGGATGTCCTACCCAAGCAACATTAGCCCCTTGCTGTTGAAAAAAAGTAGCTTCTCCGGGAAAAATGGCTAATAGTTTATCTGTAAAACTAATTATCCGATTGGTATTGGTATAACTCAGTGACCAAACCCAATCTTGAGGAGCAATATAATATACTACGGGAACATCTGGGAAATTCTCCCGCATATAAGTGCCGATACCCAGATTTGGGGTCATGTAGTCAATCAGCACTACTAAATCAGGGGGATGTTGTCGGAGATAGGCGATCGCTTTTCTCTGCACCAGTATAGTTGGTAATACATAGGGTAAAGATTCTATCAAGCCCATTGAGCCAATACTAGCAGTATTACTTAAAATCTTAGCTCCGGCTGCTGCCATTTTATCGCCACCCAAAGCCACGATTTCTAATTCTCTTCCTGCCGCTATCGCTTGACGCTGGAGTGCTTGAATTAATAGCGAACCCTGCAAATCACCTGAAACTTCGCCAGTGCTGATAAATATCCGCATTTGTAAATTGAGATATGGTTAATCAAAAATCAATGAATTTCTTACGTTCCCAAATAGGACGAATTAAACGCCTATAGGTGCAGATGGATGGAGACACTAATGTTTTCCAACTAATCCAGTTAAAGTTACAGCCGTTTGGATGAAATTGAGGTACACAACTTAAGTCCCAAAGCATTAAAGCCTGTTTTACTTCTGACTCCTACTGTATTACTCAATCACTACTAACGCTTTTTTTGCCAGTACCGGGAATTAAACCACGTCGTCCAGGCATTTGGGAAAGTCGTAAGAATCGGTGCAGGTGTTGTAATTCTTCTGTGCTTCCTAAAGTTTCCAACTCTTCTAGGGCATCTTTAAAGAGGACATCAGAACGGTAGAGAAGACGGTAGGCTTTTTTAAGCATTTGTAGGTCACTTGCTGCCATACCAGAACGTTTGAGTCCAACTAAGTTGAGCGATCGCACTCTGGCCGGATTACCTTCAACTAACATATAAGGAGGCACATCACGGTCAATCCGCGCCATACCCCCGACCATAGCCATAGTACCAATATGTACAAATTGATGCACACCTAAAACCCCGCTTAATCTAGCACGGGATTCTATATGGACATGGCCAGCCAAAGCTACGGAGTTAG
>DATGXQ010000503.1:0-43393 GCA_035298905.1 Nostocaceae cyanobacterium
TATCACTGGGAATGCCCACTGCTTCGACAACCTGTCCATCTGCTAACTGTAACAAGTATTTAACAGTGCCATCATTAGCCACAGAACGATAATGTATAGTCGATCGGCCGATGGGAACATCAGCCACTTCCAACCGCCAATTTTTGGGAAAAACGGAAATATCAGCCAAGGATTTTACCCCCTTGTGATATATCCAATCATGCAACTGTTTTCCCCGATAGGCAGGTTGTCCCTGTTGTTGTACCCAAGCAGTTAACTCCTCCACCGAAGCACCAAGTAGAGGAGGAATAAGTGCTGACTTTTCGGTCAAGGGTGAATTTAGCTGAGATACAAGGGGAGTAGCAGACATAGAGCGATCGCCAATTAACACTGGATCTCTATCCTACATCTGCTCAGATAGATTTGTCTTGACCTACTGGTTCAAACTAATAGGAATTTCAATTAAAAATTCTGTTCCCTGTCCTGGTGTTGAAATACACTCTAGTTTACCTCTATGTTGTTCTACTACAATTTGATAACTGATTGATAATCCTAAACCCGTCCCTTCACCTACTGGTTTGGTAGTAAAAAAGGGGTCAAATATCCGTTGCTTAATCTCCGTAGGTATGCCCAAAGCATTATCTTTAATAGATATTATGACCCAATCGTCGTTAATGACTTGTGTACCTATGATGATTTGGCTAGGATTAGCTTTTCTCTCCTGCACTGATAACTGCTGTTCTCGTTCTTGCAAAGCATCGATCGCATTATTCAGAATATTCATAAACACTTGATTTAACTGTGAAGCATAACAGTTAACTAAAGGTAACTGACCATAATTTTTAACAACTATTTTTTCCACATCTCCTAACTTATCTCTCAATCGAGGCCCCAATAACATCAATGTACTTTCAATCCCCTGATGGATATCCACAGGTTTTATTGTCGCTTCATTTAAACGGGAAAAGTTTCGTAAACCTAGAACAATCCTACGAATACGGTCAGACCCCACTCTCATCGAATTGAGAATTTTTTCCAGGTCTGCAACTAAAAAATCAAAATCTATTTGCGCTGTAGTTTTCTGAACTAAAGGAGTGGGTTGGGGATATTCCTGTTGATAAACCTCAATCAAATTTAGTAGAGCTTTAATATAAGCAGCAGTATGATCAATATTAGTATAGATAAAACTAATTGGATTATTAATTTCATGAGCGATTCCCGCCACCATCTGACCCAAACTAGACATTTTTTCACTTTGAATTAATTTAGTTTGAGTGAGCTTTAAATCATGTAGTGCCTGTTGCAGTCTTTGATTATTTTCATTTAATTCCTGAGTTCTTTCTGCTACTTTCTCCTCTAAATTTTCATAAAGTTGAGCATTTTCTAAAGAAATAGCAGTTTGACAACATATCAGTTTTAATATTTTTAATCTTTCCGCAGTAAACGCTCCCGCAATTAGGGTATTTTCTAAGTAAAAAATACCAAATAATTGCCCTTGATTGAGAATAGGTGTACACAGTATAGATTTAGGTTTACATTGGCAGATATATGGATCATTAGCAAAATTATTCTCAATCGTAGCATCATTAATTAATACATTTTCTTGAGTATTGGCAACATAGTTAATCAAACTTATTGGTATATCTTTATTTTCGTTAAGTAATCTAGATTCTAATTCGCAATTGTGATTATTATAGCATTTAGCCACAGTTATAAATTCTTCATTCTGCTTGAGAATTAAACAAGACTTATCTGCACCTACATTTTCTGAAATCACTTCCATTAGCTTATATACTAATTTATGAATATGGATTTCTGAAGAAATAGCCATAGCGGCTTTAGTTACAGTTTCTAAATCCAACATGTCTGAAACACTAGTACTACTAGAGTCAGCAACTATATTAGAAAATAAATCACTCGACTGAATTGGCAGATTGGCTGTTTTTTGCTTAAATAAAGGCTTAAGCAATTGAGCATAATTGTTTTCTAAATCTTCGGCTTTTGCTCTTGCTCCCCAATTCAGATAACCGTAATAAGCATTAATCAAGTAACCTTGAGCAATTGTTTCTTTCCCCCTAGCTAAATAAAATTTAGCTGCCAGCTCGTTACCTATAGCTTCTTCTTGAAGATATCCATTATTTTTAGCTCCTTTAATCGCTTGATCATATAGCTCCCCAGCTAACCAGTTTTTTCCTAAAACCCGCGCTTTCTCTGCTTCAACTAAATCATATTTATGTTTATAATTACATGGTGCATGAAATGCCCATTTTTCTAACTTCTTTTGATTGCTATGCACTTGTTTTAGGTATTGCTTGCGCTCAGAAGGTAAAGCATGGTTGCATAGAGCTAAAAGTGATAAAGAATGGTAGTAGTTAGTAGTGAGGTAGAATGTAAAACCTGGATCACTATCCTGTGATTTTTTGATCATTTCCAAACATTCTAAACTCACTATATAGTTCCCAAATAAATAATTAAGTAGCATCTTGGCAAAAGCAAATACACTTAATTGGGAATAGTTACTGCCAAATTCCGCAATCATTTTCACTTCATCAAATGATTCACCTATTAACACACTTCTTTCTAATGACCGTCCTTGTAGATTTAATACTGCTTGTCTAGTAGACTTAAGAGCCAAAGCAACAGTTTTAATCTTTAAATTTTCGGTCAATTCAATATTTTTGAGTGTTTGCTGTTCGATTAAATCTAGTCTTTCTCCACTTGTAAACATATTATTCACTCCCGTATTACTAGCATAACTAGCAAATTCTATTTCTCCATTTTCTAAAGAAACATGTATTGATTCTGCAAGCGGTTGAATTGTAGATTTAATAGGTTCTTTAAAATGGCGAATAAAGGCATTAAATATATAAGCAACATTACTTCTGAGAGAATTAGCATTAGTCTTTTCCAGTACCTCTAATCCTATGCGACCAAATTGATAACCTTTTTCAATATCTCCTAATTTATCACATAAAATCCCACCATAAAAATTATAGGCAATAGCAGCAAAAGCTGAATTACCATATTTAACTGATAATCTGACCATGGCCAAAATAATCAATATAAAGTTTAATGAACCTGCCTGACTAGTAGCAGGAACTAAGTATAATAAGATTTGCATAGCTGCTAATTTATAGGGGTCTGTCATCATTGGCAAGCTAGATAAATCCTCAATTTTCTTACCAAACAAAGTTAGTTTAGTTTGGAACAACGCTATTGCAACATCACGTTGATTAGCTTGATTGGGAAGTTTTACATCTAATCTTTCTAGTATTTCGATACCAATGTCTGCTGCTTCTTGTAAAAGATTTTGAGCAAGATAAGCTTGGATTAAAAGTTTGTATACTTTAACTTGATCTAGAATATTTTTAGCATGTTTTAAAGTAAAATTAGCTAATTGATTACACTGCTCAAAATTACTATTTAAATATTCCGATTCTATCGCTTCTACATACAGATTTAAAGTTAAATCATATTGATATTTCCAGCTATTCTCTACTAATAAGCCTAAGCCTACGGTTAAATATCTGATAGCTGCTTCATAGGCTGTAGCTGATTTTGCCTTACGACCTGCTAGCAAATTCAAGTTGGCTAGTTTATACTTTTCTGCCTGATTAGTGATTAAGTTACTGCCAATATTTAGCTGGTTAACAATTGTAAAGATATTATCTTCTAATTGAGCAGAATTAGTATTTCTAAAAATTAACTGACCTATTTTTAAGTGAGTTAATTGTCGTTCATTTTCGGGAATTAACGAATAAGCTGCTTGTTGTACTCGGTCATGAAGGAACTTATATTTTGCTATTACTTTATCAGCATAAATTACTTCTAGTTGTAAATTATCAACGTCGTTGATATCTGGATAATTAAATATAGATTGCCGCTCTGTAAAAAGTTTGTAATCTTCATTCTTTGGTAAAATTATTCCTTCTCGTAAAGCAGGCCACAAGTTACTTCCCACTTGTAAATCGGATGTTTCTGAGACTATAGCTAGAGTATGTAAATCAAACTGATTGCCAACACAAGCAGCTACTTTTAAAATATTCTGAGTTTTGTCTGGTAACTTTTGTAGCTGTAATTTAAGAAAATCTACAATATCATCATTTAAATATAAAACTTGAGCTTTGGTCAGATCATATTGCCAAGCACCAGTATGAGCGTTAAAAGTAATTAGTTTATCGTCGTGAAGAGACTTTAATAATTGATTTGTAAATAATGGGTTGCCTTTAGTCTTGTTAAAAACTAATAGAGTTAAAGATAATACTTCAGATTCCGGGCAATTTAAAGTCTCAGCTACCAACTTATTAACGTGATATTGCTCAAGTGGTTGTAGATTAATTTGATTGACTATAGCATCAGCCTGACGAATATCATCTATAGTTTTTGTCAAAGGATGTCCTGAATTGACTTCATTATTCCTATAGGCAAGAATTAACAATAGATTTTGTACATCTATTTCAGTCATGAGCAATTGTATTAACTTTAGAGAAGCAGTATCAGCCCATTGTAAATCGTCTAAAAAAATTACCAGTGGATGTTCTTGATTTGCTAAGACTTCAATAAATTTACCCAGGAGTAAATTAAAGCGATTTTGAGATGCACTACCTGTCAGTTGAACAGCTTTTGGTTGCTTACCAATAATTTTTTCTAACTCTGGGATAACTTCTATCATCACCTGTCCTTGTTCACCCAAAGCCGATAATATTTTGCTTTTCCATGCTTGTAATTGCTGGGAGCTTTCTGTTAGCAGTTGTTTAATCAAATTGCGGAATGCTTGTACAAAGGCTGAAAAAGGAATATTTTTTTGAAATTGGTCATATTTACCAGAAATAAAATAGCCTTTTTGTCTCACAATTGGTTTATTTACTTCATTAACTACCGCAGTTTTACCAATTCCCGAAAATCCTGCTACTAGCATGAGTTCTTTCTTACCTGTACTCACACGTTCAAAGGCATTTAATAGAGAATCTACTTCTGTTGCTCTCCCATATAATTTTTCGGGAATTAAGAAGCGATCGCTTTTATCTTTTTGTCCTAAACTAAAATCTCTTATCTCCTTCTGAGAGATAAACAATTGTTGACAAACTTGCAAATCATGTTTAATCCCTCTAGCAGTTTGATATCTTTCTTCTACGGTTTTTGCCATTAATTTAGTAATGATATCTGCAATAGCTGGAGGAATTTGAGGGTTAATTTCTCTAGGGTTAACTGGTTCCTGGGCTAGATGACTATGTATTAACTCTAAAGGATTATTACTCTTAAATGGTAGTTTGCCAGTCAGTAATTCATACAAGGTAACACCCAAAGAATAGAAATCCGTGCGATAGTCTATTCCTCGATTCATTCTCCCTGTTTGTTCTGGTGACATATAAGCTAGTGTTCCTTCCAAAACATTAGGGCCTTTAATTTCTACACTTTCTTTAGGTAGTAGCGAAGAAATACTAAAATCTGTTAGTTTAACCTGTTTAGTATGTGGATTAATAAGAATATTTTTAGGCTTAATATCTTTATGAATGATTCTGTTTTGATATAATAAATCCAGGGCATCAGTAATAGCGATCGCTATCCTAAAAAAATCTTGTAAATCTACTGCTCCATTTTTGGTGTATTCGCTCAGGTCTATGCCACCAAAATCTTCTACTATCAAGGCATAACTATTACCATACGCCTCTAAGCCATAGCACTTCACAATATTCGGATGTTCTATTTGTTGACCTATGGTAAATTGATTTTTTACAGCAATCAATTCCCGTAACTGAGGATAATTGGTATTTAATATCTTGATGATAACTGGGATTTGAGTATTTTCTTGTTCTCCTCTGTACACCAGAGTTCTATTACTAACATGGATTAGTTCTATAATTTTATATCCAGGTAGATCAATTGTCAGATTATTATTGTTATTCATAACCTTATTTTATGGCAATTATATGTTGCTATGACACAGATGTTTATTAACTTGGACGCTAGAAAATTGTGATTTTTACATTGCAGTGGCTCTAAAAGTGGACAACTGCTGTTTAAAATGGTTATCAAACAAGGAATAGATAGTAGTGATATTGTTTGAAAATCATCCAGCTTGACTCCAAAAATATCTTTAATTCTGAATTCTGGATTCTATATTTTTTTTAACTGAAATCTGTTCACATATCTTCTTTTTAGGAGATATATTCCATCTTACCACCATGTTTATTTATTACAATATAGCCATATAAACCTTGTTATGTCTCTATCTGAAAAAATTTTTTTACCTTCTCAGTTCAAGCTTCAGTGTCCCTAATTGACGATTTTCAGAATAGAAAAACTAATAGTTTAGCCAATACACCAAGATAAAAGCTTGTAAACCAGCAATTAGACTTCTAGTAAAAGAGAATTTTGTACTTCTGCAAGAAAACACTAGCAAGCTGTTGTATCATTAATTTGCCTAATTTCACCAGTCAAAATGCTGATTGTAATAATTTATTATCCAATTACTTGGCTATCAGCTATCAGCTATCAGCAGAAAATCCATAACAGTTTGAGTCTTTGGTATTGAGTTGGGTAAAGTTACAGACTAAATTCTCATTCTTGCTGATGACAAACACCTTATAGCTAGATGCTCGTAGCTAATTGTGGCTTATTGAGTAGATAATTGCTTTTGGACTGTAAGGATTCAGGATTCAGAAGCGGAGCCTCCAGACGCTCCGCCTCCGGTCAAAATTCAGAATTAAAGAGACTTTAAGAGTCAAGCTGGATGAAGTTCTCCAAATATCATCTGTATCGATTCCTCGTTTAATAACTATTCTGGCTTCTGGCTTCTGACTTCTGAATTCTTACTTTGGCCTACTCCTAATCATTTAGCTTTATTTCTTAGTTTGAACTACTTCATGGCGAGATATAATTGATTTGATTTTTAAATTTGCCACTTCTTCAATTGCTTTAATCAATTTTTGTTGTTCTGAGTTTAAGTTAACTGCTGATAAAGATTTATCTAGATTCTTACTAGAATGCAATTGACGGTCAAGTTCTTGACGTTGAGATGAAGTTAAAATTTTCGCAATTTCCTTATTTCTTCGTTGGCGTACTGCTTGAATTTCTTGGCGTTCTTGTGGTGTTAAATCATGATCAGAAAATGTCTGAGCCTGAATAATTCCTGGATGATTGGCAGGAGAAATTGCTTTGGTAAAACTAAAATGGTTGTCTGCTGCGGCTACAGCAATTCTTGATGAAAAAACAAGAGTAACAACCAGCACTAATGTCAATAACCGTTTTGTCAATTTAATTATCATGTTGATAACAACCTAAATCAAATCTAAGGCTGAGTACAGTTAAGTAAGTGGTAGTTGCTAATTTTCCCCACCAGTAATTAGCTAGAATAATTTTCCTACTTATGAGGGTCTGTTTCAAAATATTCTGCCTAAATTTATTTAATTAGTATTATCATCTGCGCTAGGGGTAAGCAAAAGATCCATATCTTGTAAATTCGCGGATGAAAAGCAGAAAAACCTTTTTATAGGTATTTAATTAGACGTATAACTAGAGAGCATTTTGCTAATACCTGGACTGTGATCAATTCTACAGGAGCAGGGTAAAGTTTTCCCAGGTTGTAGCAACTAGCTTGGGCTTGAGAAGGGAAGGGATAAGTAATTTTTTTCTAGTACCCCATGCCCTCCTATTTCCCTGCGTTTTTGTCCCTGGTGGGCTAACATTAAGATTAATTTTATTCAGAACGTCTCATTCTGTTAATTTCCCGTTGTAATTCTTCGATTTTTCGCCGCAGTTGTTCGGCTTCAGAATCAGGACTTTCAGCTGTAACATTGACTGCACCGTTAGCAGGCGATCGCTGATAGTTACCCTGGCGTATTTGCTGGTACTCTGCTGATTTAGCCCAATCTTGTAAATATTTTACTCGCTCTACTGGGAAAGGATGAGTTAACATTGAGCCTTGAGCGCCAATATACCAAAGAAATTTATACAACTGGTTTAATCCATCTTCATCTAATGCCTGATAATCTTCTGATTGTTTGATAAATTCTTGTAAACTGCATTCGTGAGCAAATTGGCTACTACCGCCAGATAGCTTCATCATGGATGACAACACGGGTGTTAAGTCATCCATCACCAGTAAAGCCGCGCGATCGGCTGATAATTCTGCTTTACGTCGCCACTCAAAAAAGGCAAAAATTAAACCTTGACTGACTAAACCGCCGATCCGAAAAGTTAACTCGCTCAACAAAGAGGCCGCATTCATAGCCCAAATCGCCATTTGAATTAAAATAGTATGACTACATTTGATATGCCCCAACTCATGGGCCAGCACTGCCCGAATTTCGGCTTCATTGAGTAAGTCTAGTAACCCTGTATTTATCACTATGTAAGGATGTTCTTGGCCCAAAGCATAGCTATTTACTTGGGCATTTTGTGAGACAAACAGTGCAGGTTCGGGATAAATGTCCAAATCTCGCACACATTCCCGAAATATCTGGTAAACGGTGGAATATTGGCGTGGTCCAACTTGGATGGCATTACCCATGAGATAGACCAATTGAGGACGCTCGTAGAAATATTCCACAAATTTACCAGCGACTAAATCAAATCCAGGTAAACTGCGTAAAGCTTGCTCGGCTTGGCGATCAAGCGGATGTCTAAAGGCTTCGCTGGAAATTCCTGTGTAAGTTGGCATAATTCGCGGGAATTGGTTATTAGTGATTGGTCATGGGCTATTGGTCAGTGGTCAGTAAAGAACAACTGAACTTGTCAGGGCGGGTTGAGCAGATAATTTTGACTATCAACCAACTAATTGATGTGTAAAACTAGCCCCTAGCAACTGACACTAACTAATGACAACATAATAGAAATGGGGCGATTCGGAAAAAGTCACTTTTATGGGATTAAAAGCGCGTGATAGAAGCAGAAGTTCATTTGTCATTACATAACTTCCTGCGATCGCAGGCGGGTTTCCCTTCCTGGCCCCATCACTTGACGATGGCAAGATTGGTAGCCCGCGCCTTGCGTTTGGGGCGTAGTGCCTTAATTCAAGTCGGGGCAGTTAGCGGTTATCAAGGGCGATATCGTACCAGTTTTGTCGCATCGGCCTTGATGTGGCACGGCCCGGTGATGATTGTTGCCCAGGAAGCAGTGCAGCAACGTTTACTCAAGGTAGAAATTCCCCGCTTACAGCAGTGGTTATCAGCTAATAAGCCTATCAGAACAGGCGAAATTTGGCCTAGTCCTGAGTTTCAAGGATTACTGTTAATCTCTCCTCAAGCTTGGTTAAAAGCACAGTTGACAGATAATTCTCTATTTCCTCCTGGTATTCCCACAATTATTGATGGGGTTGATGATTTGGAAGATTGGGTCAGGGAACAACTCACCCAAACTATCCACCCCCATGATTGGGATCAACTGATGCTGGCTTGTCCCTACCAAGGGGAGGTGATTCGAGAAACTAGGGTGCAACTCACCCATCAATTATTTCAGCATCCAGCTAATCCCTATGAGTGTTATTTAATTTCTCAGCCAGAAGCGGAAATTTTACAAAATCTTTATTCTAATTTTGATTCGATCGACGAATTGCCTCAAATATGGCAGCAGTTTTGGCAAAACTTCCAAAAGTCTGAACACTCTAGTACCCTAACTTCTCCTTCCTTGCCTTTGTTATTTTGGTCAACGGTGGCTCGTCGTCAAGGTTTGTTTTCTTTACACTATGCCCCGATCGAATTAGATAAAATTTTGGCTCCTATTTGGCAGCGTCAGCCTGTAGTGTTGATTGGTAGTGCCTTGGAAGCGGAAACGGAAGCTCCTTTATTCCGGGAAAGGCTGGGGTTAGATGATTTAACTTGTTTAAAGTTCTCTACTGATAGTCAAGCAGAAGCGATACAGTTATATGTACCCTATCAGTTACCTTTACCCAATACGCCAGAGTTTCAGGCGGCATTTATTCATAAGGTCAGAACTTTGCTCTGTTTAAGTGCGACTGCTCCCGGTATGACTGTGGTGATAGTAGGAGATGTGCCATTAAAAGGAAGAGTAGGGGCAATTTTAGCCTCGGAATTTGGTTCACGGGTGCAGGTGGAAAAAACCTGTTTGGATGAAAACGGGATTTTGGTTAGTGGTTGGGAATTTTGGCGAGAACATCAGGCGGTTTTACCTGCCCCACAATTAGTAATTATTGCTACATTACCTTTACCTTCTTTAGAAAATCCTCTGGTGGCGGGTAGGGTGGCATACTATAAGCGATCGCATCAAGACTGGTTCCGGCTCTATCTCCTCCCCACCGCTTTAAATGGACTGCAACGAGCGATCGCTCCTGTACGCGAAAATCAAGGTATAGTTGCTTTGCTTGATAGTCGCGTGGTTAATCGCAGTTATGGGGCGCAAATTCTCTCAGCTTTAAGTCCCCTAGCCCGCTTGAATTATCTTGATCCCAGTCTATTTAGCCACGATAATCAAGAAAACTCCGCTTAAAAATTTTAGTTCAAGTTTGGTAAACCTACTCCCGATAGAGCCTTTGGCTAGTAGTGATTTTACCAAACAGCCTTGGACAATAGTGGGCAATTTCTTAGTGTCTTTGTTGCCAAAATTTTGATGCAACTCCCAAAAAATATAGTTTAATCAAGGAAGTATTGACTAGTTGCACAACAACCAAGTGTCACTAGTTAAAAATGGATTTTGAACAGCACGGAGGGCTAACCCGTGTCTAGACGTGGAGGGATAACCGCTCCTATGCTCCCTGTGAAGCGTCAAGCAATGTCTAGATTCATCTAGGTATTGTATAGCAGTTGCTATGATGCCCTAAATAGAAATCTGAAATTTACATGGCTAATTATGGGTGAAGCAAAACGTCGCAAAGCCGCAACAGGTGAAAAATACGGTCAAGAGGCCAGAATATTGCCTTGGGTTCCCATTACTAAAACTCAAGCTGAACAATTTGTCACTTGGACTACACGTGGTGCTTGGGTGGGTATTGGCGTGATGATAGCAGTTTGGATTACCATCCGCTTTATCGGCCCCGCTTTTGGATGGTGGCAAGTAGTCTCCTGAATTATCCATTTATCTATTTTTTCATCAAGACAGCTGGTGGATATCAGCTGTCTTTCACCTTTTTTGGGCATAAATTATTGAGGCTAAAATATAAGTTATACAAAAGTATAAAATTAGCGAAGCTAAGTTGTAAAATATCTACACTATCAGACTTTTGACTATTCTTATCCTCAGAGTAACCTCTGGCAATTGATAAAACTATTTAATCATATATCATCACTCAAACGGATATTTAGCGTGCTGATTAAAATTCCCTGATTAGTTTATTTCATCTACTAACTATTACTCCCGTCAGAGTGACAAAATTGAAGTAGCCAATATGATTAATAGAGATAACTCAGTCAAATTAAGTTACAGCAGATTTCAGGTAAATGAGGTACAAATTTTAGGAACAAAACCTTATGCCAAGAGACTTTCCACTCTGTTCCCCGTTAAGAGTTCCCTGTTCCCTGCTGTAATGTGAGTTTTCGATGCTGGCTCTCTCCCAGGTTGATGCTCCTTTATTTCCCACCCAAGAGCATCTGTGGAGATTGTTCCCCATCAACAGACCTTTTCTCCAGTCAGTTTATCCTGACCATCTCACCAACTGGCTCTGGTCAATGGAACTCACACTCAAACTAGCTACCTTTTGACCTCACACACGGCTAAGGCGCACTCTCCAACAGCATTTACCAAACAATACGTTAAGTAAAAAACTATTTAACTACAATGGAAATGCAGCAAAAATATGAGATGCTGTGTAAAGGTAGCTCAATACTGAGAATTCAACTGTACACCGCCTATAAAGCAAATTTTCTCTAGTTGACTAGAAATAAATTTGAGTTACGCTGAAGACGGATTATCCTACGTAAGCAGCTACCTGGACAGAACCCTGTAAAGACTATGTTAACTTTGGTAATTCTGTCTGAGATTTTTTGCTTACAAACTGAATAGTTTGATACGACATAGACAATCGTTATCTACTAACCTAACAAGGTAATCAATTAACGGCTGCAAAATGTCTGGTAATTGTAATGAATAGTTTACAATACCAGTTGATGAGAAAATCTAAAGAAAATATAAAACAGGCTCAAATGACTGTGGTGTCTGGAGGACAAAAGTGTTTCTGAGACTAGCACATCAACACCGACAATTCGTTCAAGACTTGGTAATGAACCTGCAAGCTCTAGCAATAGTACTAGAACGGCATGGTTATCCTGCTTCTTGCTATACCTGTGGCGACCAAATGAACAGTGCATCATTTATGGTCAGCTTGGGTGACAATCACCTAATTCGCTTTTTAGTGTCAGATTACGGCATTACTTGGACGGAAATGCGGGACGATCGAGAACTGATGAAATTAGAAGGTGCAGAAGCCATCAATCAGCTACAGGAACTTGCGAATCTTGTCAAGCAAACTGTACAAACAGTAACAGTGCATAAAGCCCTGGCCAAGAAATGCTAAGTTGCTAAAGTCGATGGTAAAGAGAAAATTATTTGTCGGTATTGGTAATTGGTAATAGTAGCTTGATTATTCTTGCCTGTTGCCCATTCACCATTACCGGAATAGTTGTTGTTTGTAATTACTTTGTGAGCGTAATTTTTCAGTAAAATTATCGGGATCTGCACAAAATAGCTCAATGTTGCGCTAAAATTGACAACAACAGGTCACAGCATTCTTTCTTGCTTATGCCTTCTCCATTTCCCGGAATGAATCCCTATTTAGAGCATCCATCTCTTTGGGCAGGTATTCACCATCGGTTAATTACAGCTATTGCTAATGACCTCGCACCAAAGCTGCGTCCAAAGTACATTGTAGCAATTGAAGAGCGCGTATATGAAGTGAATGGGGATACATCTGTGCTTGTGGGTGTACCTGATGTGGCAGTGCAAAGT
Source organism: Nostocaceae cyanobacterium (assembly GCA_035298905.1). Classification (GTDB taxonomy): domain Bacteria; phylum Cyanobacteriota; class Cyanobacteriia; order Cyanobacteriales; family Nostocaceae; genus DATGXB01. The sequence continues at coordinate 12,877 of DATGXQ010000503.1, forward strand.
TCAACTGGTGTAGTGCGGACTGAATCCAATCTAGCGGTTTCTTCTCCAACAACAACGCCTATAGAAGTATTATTACCGATACCAGAAATTATCACAGAAGCATACTTAGAAATTCGAGCAGTAGAAACAGAGGAAGTTGTCACGATTATTGAAGTGCTTTCTCCCAAAAATAAGCAAATAGGTATTGGCAGATTACAATACGAAGCGAAACGTTTAAAGATTTTAGGTAGTGCCACAAATTTTGTCGAGATTGATTTATTGCGTCAGGGAAATCCGATGCCAATAGTGGGACAATTCTCACCAAACCACTATCGGATTATAGTGAGTCATAGCGCAACTCGTCCCAAAGCTCAATATTATAGGTTTAACTTGCAAGATCAGATTCCTGAATTTCCCGTACCCTTGAAGACTGGTGAAGTAGAACCTATACTTAACCTCAAGCAAGCACTGGATGAGATTTATGACCAAGGCAGCTATGATTTAAGAATAGATTATAACCGTCCCCCTATTCCAGCATTGTCAGAACTGGATCTGGCTTGGGTTAATCAGAGCTTGACTACCAAGAAAAGATAAAATTAAATTATCACTTAATTAATCTACATTAAGTTACTATGGATTCTTTAAATTTACGCACTAAACTGATTACAGAAATCAATCTTGTCCCCCAAGACAAATTAGAAGAATTATATAACTTGATTCATTATTTTAGATTAGGTGTAGAAGTATCTAAAGCTCAAACCAACCCAACTATGAAGTTTGCTGGCTGTTGGGATGATATGTCAGATGAAGTATTTGCTAACTTCAATGCAGAAATAAACGCACGTCGTCAGGAAGCATTTTTAGGCAGAAGAAGTGATGAAGCTAACCTTGATTGACACCAACATTTTATCTTTTTTCTTCTGAAATCATAGTCTAGTCGTTGAGCGTTTCCAAGCCTATCTGAAAGAACATGAAAAAATTAATATTAGCATCATTACTTATTATGAGGTTGTTAGTGGATTAAAACACCGTGACGCACAAAAACAACTTATATCTTTTGAGGAATTTGTTTCATACAATACAGTTGTACCTCTAACTACAAACTCTACAAAAATTTCTGCTGATATTTATGCTAATTTACGCAATAAAGGCACACCAATTGACGATATTGACATTCTTATAGCAGGAATTGCCATAGCCAACGATTTGATTATTGTCACAAATAATGTTAGAGACTTTGGAAAGATAGAAAACTTAGAAATTCAAGATTGGAGTAAGTAATATTACATTTGGTTACGCTTGTTACCGATTCTTGAAAATAAACAGCGATCGCACTCTTGTCAATAAAAAGGCGATCGCCCCCGTCAACAAATCGTACTCTCACAAAAAAGCGATCGCCCCCGTAAACAAATCTTACTCTTGTAAAACAGCGATCGCCCCCTGTAAACAAATCGTACTCTCGTAAAACAGCGATCGCCCCCCGTAAACAAATCTTACTCTTGTAAAACAGCGATCGTACCGGATTTTTTTAGTTTTTTATGTGCTTTAACTAGCAGCAAACACAGTAAATTTTCGTTTGTATGGGGCTTTAAAAGCCAAAACTATATCTTGTTTAGGAACTCCAGCGATCGCCTTACCATAAATAAATCAAATAAAAAGCGATGTCTACGAAGGGTTTCGCCTACGCATTACCAGATCCGTAATCGCCCTAAAACTTAGGGTGGGTTACGCTGTCGCCAACCCACCCAATTTAACGATAATGATACGGATGTGCGTTACACTTCGTTCACCCTACAAGATCAAGCGATCGCACTGAGGAACACTAATTATTCAACAGGAGCAGAGTACAAGACTTGGAGTGTCACCTCAATCAGGCAATTCGTCGAGCTGTCGTTATAAATGCGTATGTCACCGCCATTAGGATAGATACGAGATTGATAAGTACCATACTCTCGGATCGTTATGCGCTGTGGGGAAGCCCCTCCAGCGACTATTGCGAGCGAAGCCATAGCACTCGACGTATTTTTTATCGTTATGTTAACAACTTGACCTTTGTTTTCAATAGTGCAAGATTCTTTAGCAGGTATATTGCATTTAATTGGTGCGTTACAATCATATCCCGGACAACTCGCAAGAGCTTGTGCAAATACCGGTTGTGCACTCGCTGTATCTAAGTAAAAGGTGAAAGCTGTGACTAGGACTAATGCCACTGCTAACATGGCTTGCATGATTCGTTTCATTTTTTCTTTTCCTCGTACAATTTATTTTTTTGTTTTTATGGGTTTTTTCTTCCCACACCTATTAGACGTTTCTCAAACCCAATTTGGGAATTTGTGGAGTTAGAGGCAAATGTTCTCCCCAAAAATTCACTCTCAACCTCTAGAACCTTTCTTCCTCTTGCCTTTCAGCCGTTGTAAAGTCTTCTCCACTTCCCCACGAGCTGGATACAACAACTGCTGACTCAAAGCACTTTCATAAGCTTGTATCGCTCCTGGCTTATCTCCTAACCCGATTAAGGCTCTCCCTAACCAGTAATTAGCTGTAGCTGGGTTAAAGGTTCTTAATTCTTGACTTCCTTGATAAGCTGTTTCCCACCATTGCTTACTAGCCTTGGCATCCTTCAGTATTTGGTAACTTTCTCCTAGCCACACCGCAGCCGATACAGATTGCGGATAAGCTCTTGGTGGTAAAAGCTCCCATCCTTTCTGTAAAGCTTCTACTGCTTCCCGATGTTTAAGAGCCAAAGCTAACACCCGTCCATGACGCAACCAAGTATCAGCTAACTGTGGCTGTAGTTGTGTTCCCTGTTCAGAGACACTACACCCTCGTTCAAGCTCTTTAAAATTTTCTACCAACACCCGTCCCGCAGTTGTCCAAATACTCCAGCGTTCAGGAAATTGCTTTAACATCTCCTCTACTATCAAAGCAAGAGTCGTCTGACTCTCATCTCCTCTTACTCCCCTCTCCTCGTAGGAGAGGGGTAAGGGGTGAGGTTCAAGCGGTAAAATTTCACACAACGCTCGATAAATTTCACAATCATGGGGATATAGATGATATGCTTTCCTCATCATTTCTGCGGCTTGCTGATATTCTTCGATGTCAAATAAACAGCGTCCGTAGTAATACCAAGCATAAGGATGCTGGGGATGTTCGGCGGTAAATTTGGCTAACACCTCGACACCTTGCGCCCAGTCCCCCCGCAGAATGTGATAGTACGCCAGGGATTTGTGCGCTTGCACCCCGTGAGGAGTTTGTCGCAGTAAAGAGGTAATCATATTTTTAGTTTGCTTTCCCTCTGCGCCAGACACCAATCTCATCTGACAACGCTGATCAATTTGCCGTTGTAGTACCCGAAAATCATCTCCAGCTAAGGCTATGAGCCTGTTTAATCGATCTCTAGCTGCGAGAATATCCCCCCACGCTATTAGGGCATCATAGCTGTAGATTAAGGCTACAACATCATCTGGATGGATAGACAAAACATGCTTCAAAGCACTCAGCACACCAAAAGGATTTTCTCTATGTTGATGTACCTGTGCCAAAGCCAGCCAGTGAACTACTTTGTCCGGTTCTAAAGTAGCTGCTAAATTAAAGGCGATGATAGCTTTCTGACTCTCATCCTGACAAACCGCAATCAATCCTTTGATATGATTTTGAGTTGCTTCATGTTCAGACAAGAATAAGGCTTGTTCGTATATTTCTAGAGCCTGTTTATTTTGTCCCATGATTTGCAATATTTTTCCCAGCTTTAGCTGCACATCAATTAATTGAGGCTGTCTCTCAATCACTTGATTATATTCTGCAATAGCTTGTTGCCAGTTTCCTATTTCGTAAAGTAAATCAGCCAGTTCTAATCTTTTTTTCCATCCTTGCGGATATTTCTGGATGTACTTACTTAAGGAGATTAGTTTCTGCTCTTGTCTAGCTATTTTTTCTTCTGAGAAAAGGTGAAAATTCATCTCCAGTCCAGAAGGTTGATAGAACTGTACCAGTGATGTGGTAAGATTTCCAGACATATTGCAGTTAGTTTATAGTTAATTCTTTCTGTCTTATTTGTGGTTTTGAGTGGTGATTCTCTATGACAAGTGACCGCTTCATTATATTTAAGCTCTTCAATGATAGGAGTTACCCTTCTTAAAGATGATGAGTTGGAATCTAAAGCAGTGTTGTCTTCTCCTACAAGATACTTATTTAAATGCTTTTGCAGAATTTTTCGTGCCTTTTGAATGCGTTTGCGGACATTCTCTTCAGATATGACGAGTTGTTTGGCAATATCTGAATAGGACTTCTCTTCGCTGTAGCGTAAAAGAAAAGGATAGCGCAATTTTTCAGGCAAGGATTCAATTCTGTAGTGGAGATACTTACACATCTCCTGATGTGAAATGTCTGATTCAATAAATTCTCCACAGAAAGCAAATGCTGAATGATCTTCTTTAATATTCTCGATGTTTTCAATTCCTTGGGCTTCTCGTTGGCGTTTTCGATGTCTATCCATACATGAGTTATGGACAAGTCGAGTTAACCACGCTTTAGGATATTTAATTGCATTTGCATATTTTGGCCATTCATTCCAGGCTTTGAGCATTGCCTGACTCAGCATATCTTCAGCATCATGAGAATTACCTCCCATCCACTGTAGGCAACAGGTGTAAAAATAGTCTTGATATGATTCCCATAATCGCCAAAAATCCCAACAATTATTTTGAGGTAAAGCCTGGATTTGGCTTTGTTCTGGCAATACATTTCTGATCTTCAGCCCTGATAAGCAGAACAAAGGTTTTTGTTCTGGTTTCTCTTGTATATATGACTTCCTGTTCATTATTTAAAACACTAGGGAGACGCACTGTATAAAAAAGGCTTATAACACTGAGATATGTGTCATATCCTTTGAAATAATACTTGGCTTTGTCAATCAATAATTCAGGTTAATTCAGGACTTTTTTCTGGTATTTTCAGGTATTTATGGGGTATCCAGCAACATCAAAACATCTGATTATCAAGACCTGGAGAGGGTTTGGAGCATTTGGAAACTACCGATTTTGGTCAACCTCAATACCAACTATCAGTTATCATTATTCATTAAATATCCAGTTATATTATATACTAATATTAAGTAACAATTTGGTTAAAATTCAAGCTTTACGCACGCTGATTATCTATGAGTCATTTTTAAAGAGCAATAATTTAATATAGCAATCCGATTTGAGTTGTGAACTGACTTGTGGAGAGAAGGGAACAGGGAACAGGGAACAGGGAACAGTTAGAGTTCATAAATGATTTAGGATTGCTATATTTCCGTTTTGTTGTCAGGGCTATTTCGTTCTTGACATAGAAGCCCTAAAATCAATTTTGAGCTAATAGCTCAAGTCCGTTAAAACGGACTAAATTCATCATTAATAGTCTGCTTGAGCCGAGTTGTTCTATGAGCCTGAGACTAAACTCTGAGGCAGAATGAATGAGAATGAAATAGCCCTGGTTTTGTTGTACTGGATTAAGGATTTTGGCATTCCTGATTCACTTATGTTGATGTAAAAGCTGATTGCTGATTGCTGAAAAAAGAGGTAAGATGTCGTGTTGGCGGCCTTTTGCCAATGCTGTGCCAATTACCTTGGATTTCTGTCGTTATGTCTGAAGCAACAGCGAACCAGCCCAAATTACCTACTTCCGCTTTAGCTAATTTAGCCAATAGTGTTGATGATAATTGGTTTGAATATCCCATCAGAGTACAACCCCATCACACTGACTATGCAGGTATAGTCTGGCATGGAACATATATAACTTGGATGGAAGAAGCGCGGGTAGAATGCTTGCGTTCTATTGGCATTGAATTTGCCGATTTAGTAGCTTTGGGTTGTGATTTACCAGTTGTAGAACTAGCAGTACGCTATCATCGATCGCTACAATTAGGTATGGCAGCGATTGTCAAAACCCGCATGGTAGAAGCCACCGGTGTACGGATTAACTGGGATTATACGATCGTTTCCACCGATGGACAGGAATTATATCTAACCGGACAAGTGACATTAGTTGCATTAGATCGGGAGCGGGGCAAAATTATGCGCCAATTACCTCCTACCGTGAAGGATGCGTTAGCGAAAGTGTCTGCACTACGTAAATAACAACTGTTCTATTGTCAGGATTCAGAATTCAGGATTCAGAATTCAGAATGAAAGAGACTTTAAGAGTCAAGCTAGATGAATTTCTCAAAATATCATTAGTATCGATTCCTCGTTTAATAACTATTCTGACACCAATTCACCAAAATAAAGTAACATAAGTAAACCAGCAAAACCTTGTACAATCTGACTTTCCCAATTTTGAATTTTGAATTTTGAATTTTGAATTGGTATGACTCCTGGCTCCTGACTAGCCTGCGGCAACGCTCCGCGAACTGAATTCTTACGTTCTATTTACCGATCGGTCCTTGGCTGAGAGTTTGAGCAACTTGTGTGATTTGATGCCAAACATCTAGCGGTGTAATTCCAAAACCTGTGTATAATAAGAATAGGATAGTCACAACAATTAAGGCGTTATTAATTGTTGTCTTGATGACTTTCCAAAGAATGGCAAAAGCAATCAATGCAATAATTATGGTTTCCAGCATATCTCAATTCCTGGAAGACTGAGGAGGCTTAGTTTAAGCAGTAAATGGTTTTACGGGAAAATGGTACTGTTGAAGCTTTTGCACCCGATTGTTAGCTCATAAATCAGATTGTTTAGTACCTTTGCAACTGTCGCACCCGATTACTTTTAGCTCACAAATGAAGATAGGCGGTAGTAGAGGCTTTTAGAGTTAATACCGCTTCCACATTATATAACATTCTGGATAAATTTAAGTTTATCCGCAACTATTTTGAGCAAAATAAGGTGTTCTCTATCGCCTATTTTCAGTCAGCAAAAAAATACAGCAGGTTCCAGGTCAATAAGGGACAAATTTTAGGAATAAAGCTATATACCAAGAAACTTTCAACCTTCCTGTTCTCTGTTACCTGTTCCCTGCTGTATAAGAGTGATGCTATTTCACCACTCCTATATCTAAGCGTGTTTGATGAGTTGTTAGCGTAAAGAAATAATTTGTGGGGAAGTGTGCAATTTGTCAATGGCTGTGAAAACTTCTTGTCTGGCCCATTGGTCAGCGCTCAAGATGTCGTCGAGGGAGGGATGTTGACGGTTATCATGTTGATGGCGATCGCACACCCATTCGATACACCGGGGAATATCCAAGAATCTAATTTTTTCTTCTAAAAAGAGTGCCACAGCTTGCTCATTCGCTGCATTTAACACCGCAGGCATCGAACCGGCGGCTCTACCTGCTGCATAGGCCAAGCGCATACAGGGATATTTTTGATGGTCTGGTTCCCGGAAAGTTAAATTACCAGCTTTAACTAAATCCAATCTTTCCCAATCGGTGTATATGCGTTCTGGCCAAGATAGGGTATAGAGTATGGGTAAACGCATATCTGGCCAACCTAACTGTGCCAATACAGAAGTATCTTGTAACTCAATTAGGGAGTGAATAATACTTTGGGGATGAATGACGATTTCAATATCTTCATAATCTAACCCAAACAGGTAGTGAGCTTCAATTACTTCCAAACCTTTATTCATCAACGTGGCAGAGTCTACGGTGATTTTTCGTCCCATTGACCAGTTAGGATGTTTGAGGGCATCGGCTACCTTGACCTCTGCCAACTTTTCTACAGGCCAATCACGGAAAGCACCACCAGAAGCAGTCAAGAGAATCCGTCTTAACCCACCTTTTGGTACACCTTGCAGACATTGAAAAATGGCAGAATGTTCAGAATCCGCAGGTAGGAGTTTAACACCATGTTTTTCTACCAAAGGTAGAACTACTGGCCCTCCAGCAATTAAAGTTTCTTTATTGGCTAAAGCAATATCCTTACCTGCTTCAATAGCCGCAATGGTAGGTAGTAAGCCAGCACAACCGACAATACCCGTAACAACAGTTTGAGCATCACCATAACGGGCAACTTCAATTACTCCAGCGTCGCCAGCGAGTAAAATCGGTTGGGGATTTAAGTCTTGAATAGCGGCTTTTAATTCTGGCAACTTTTCAGCAGCCGAAATGGCCACAATTTGGGGCTTAAATTGACGAATTTGGGCAGCAAACAACTCCACATTCCGTCCCGCAGCCAAGCCAACAATCCGAAATTGATCAGGGTACTGACTAACGATATCTAGAGTCTGAGTACCAATTGAGCCGGTAGAACCAAGAAGAGTAATAGCTTTCACGATTGCTTCCAGATGAGACAAATCCAACTTTTGCACTCCCCCACCAAATCAGGTAGGAGATTCTTGGGCTGAACATCTTATTATGTTGATGTTCTATCCTGGCCGTGGTAGCCCTGGATAGATACCCAAGCATTGACCCATCTGTGGGTTGGAGTTTCAAGGGGCGATCGCTCTGTTCGCCAGTATTCCGCCATCGTTTCACCAGTACTTTCTGAATTTCCTCTCTCACCAGTGGTAAATTGATCAGTTTGCTGGTGGCCAGATTACAGCTACAGTGTTGTTTTAACCGTTAGGTAATTATTCTAAAGCAAAAAGGGGATCAATCTTCTCTAACCTCTAGACTTTTGTTTTACGATTATCCCTAGACATGATTGCTATTTTCCTGGCAATACTATCTGTCCGGTTGATCTGAGAAAAACGTGTATATAAATACTAAACTTTTAGTCATAACTGCTGATAACTAATCTCCTCCTTTCTCATTTGCTGGGGAAGGAATGATTTTTAACTGTCAAGCTAAGTAGACAAATTTTCAGTTGTAGACTGTTTTTGCTATATTTGGCATAAAAGCAAATGTAAGTAATTTTACTTAAAATCTCAGGTTGTAGAGCAAAGGAGTAGCCCCAATAATTCCAGCCTATGGCGAAAGCACAGATAGTCATCACAAAATTTTTTTGGAAAAGTGATTTTTATTTTCCTATCACCCTCTGGGTTGTCAGTCGCATCTTAATTGGTATAGCAATGTTACTGATTGCTCCTAACATACCCACACCAACAGATGGTGTTACTCCCCAATTTGGCTGGGGGATTTTTGATGCTTGGGATAGTGTACATTACCGCTCGATCGCCACTACTGGTTACGAGTTTATAGATGATGGTAAACAGCACAATCTGGCCTTTTTTCCCTTGTTTCCCCTGAGTATTTGGGCTTTGATGAGTTTGGGTCTGCCCTTTGAAATCGCCGGAACATTGATCAATAACCTGGCATTTCTGGCGGCACTCTGCTGTTTATACACTTGGCTAAAAAAACATTGCGGGATAATTACAGCACAATGGGCAACGGTGGTATTGTCTTGGTGTCCCATGTCGATGTTTACTGGGGTGATTTACACCGAGGGGATGTATTTATTTTTCAGTACCGCTACCTTAAAGGCTTTTGATCAAAAACAATATGGCTGGACAGCATTTTGGGGGGCAATGGCTACCGCTACCCGTCCCACAGGTATGGCCTTAGTTCCGGCATTAGCCCTGGCTTCCTTTAAAGAACGTAGACCATTAATAGCTTATATGGCCAGTTTAGCCGCAGCGATCGGTCTGCTGCTATTTAGTTTATATTGTGCCATTCACTTTGATAATCCCCTAGCCTTTATCGCTGCCCAAAAGGGTTGGAGACCCTCCCTTGGTTTTGATTGGCAAGGCTGGCTAAATATGCTGTTGCAAATTCCTTTGGGTTACAATTGGCAATTTGGCTGGAATTTAGATGCTGATGGCACTATTAAAGACTCGTTGCATCCCTTGATTTTTATTTTCCTCGTCGCTAGTTTCTATATTCTGTGGAACTTCCACAAACATCTAAGTTCTACCAAACTACTCCATAGCCTTTATGCTGTAGTTTTATTGTTGTTACTACTTGCAGATGAACATTGGATTAATAACATCCTCAATACGTTGATGGTTGTGGGTGGTAGTTACTTATTATGGTGTTTCCGCCATAAATTTACTGCTGTCACTATCCTCTATGGTTTTTGCGGTATCGGTTTACTATTGGCTTCTGGTGGTACTATATCCCTGAGCCGTATAGCCTATGGCATCGTACCTTTAAGTGTAGCGATAGGTGCATGGCTATCCCAAAACCCACGTCAAGGCTATTTAACTTTGGGCATATTTGCCACATTACTGGTTAAATTGGCTGTAGGTTTCGCTCAAAAACTCTGGGTAGGATAGAGAAATTAAAAATTAAAAATTAAAAATTAAAAAAGGAGGAGTTAAGATTTTTAGGGAAATGGGGAGAAATCAGGTTTGATGATTATACGGTGGGTTGCCAATGAATGAGGCATAAACTGAAAACCAAAACTCAAATAGGAAGGGGCTTTTACTCCTGAATCCTGACTTCTGAATTCTGAATTCTGCTGTAATTTTTTGACTCTATGCAAAAACAATTAAATCAGCCTAGTGTTCTGGTTTGGCTGATTGGTATTAGTGCTTTAATTTTATTTGTAGCTAGTGGCGTTAGACACGAATTACTTAATTCTGGTGCTTGGGATTTAGGAATTTTTGACCAAGGAGTTTATTTAATTAGTCAGGGAAAATCGCCAATTTCTTCTTTTTTAGGTTTTCATATTCTCGCCGATCATGCAGCTTGGATTTTATACCCGATCGCTTTACTTTACAAAATTTATCCTAGTGTTTATTGGTTATTTGCTGTCCAAGCTATTGCTTTAGCGATCGCTGCTTGGCCTACTTATCAGTTAGCGGTTCAAGCTGGATTAAAAGAAAAACAAGCTGTTACCCTCTCAATAGTATATTTACTTTACCCCTTGATATTTAATATCAGTTTATTTGATTTTCATCCTGATGTAATTGCTGTACCCGCTATTTTAGCGGCGGTTTTAGCAGCTAGAAACAAAAATATTTATGGGTTTTGTCTTTATGTGCTGATTGTTTTGGGCTGTAAAGCAGTTTTTGGGCTGACAGTAGCGGCGATGGGGGTGTGGTTATGGGGTTGGGAGAAGCGAAAGTTATTTGGGGCGATCGCTCTTTTGAGTGGTGTCACTTGGTTTATAATTTCTACTCAGATAATTATCCCGTTTTTGGGTAGTTCATCAGCGTCAGTTGCTCGTCATATTTATCGTTACAGTTATTTAGGAGATTCTTTTTCAGCTATAGCTCAAAATTTACTTTCTAACCCTTTACTAATTTTTAGCAAATTATTCACTTTTGCGAATCTATCTTACCTATTATTATTAGTTTCCCCAGTGATATGGGGGCTATCTTTTGCGGGTTTAACACCTTTAATTGCTGGTATTCCCCAGTTAGCCTTAAACTTACTAGCTGACTACCATCATCAAAAGAATTTAATCTTTCAATATTCTTTACCAATTTTACCTTTTCTGTTGTTAGCAGTAATTAAAACTTTAGCTACAGGTAAAGGATGGCTGCACAAGCGCAAAGCAATTATTTTATGGTCATTAGTAGCATTTTTAAGTTTAGGTAAATATGGTTATTTTTGGTCAAAATATTTAAAGTACCTGGATAACTGGCAAGCTACTAGGGAAGCGATCGCTCAAGTTCAAGACCAAGGTAGCGTCTACACTACAGATATAATTGCCCCACATTTAAGCCAGCGTCAATACATCCAATATACAAATTATTATGAACCAGTAAAAGACTTAAATCAATTTGATTATATCTTACTTAACCTGCGACACACTGGCTTATGGTCTTATGAACCAGAATTAGCTAGTAAATTATGTAATCAAGTAAAAAACATATCTGAATTTGAATTAAATTATCAACGTGATGATGTTTATCTGTTTATTAAAAAATCATCGAATAGTGAGTTAGCAAATGCAGTTAACCAAAATCTTCACCGATAAAAATTTACTATTTCCTTCAGCAATGTGGTTTTTTAGCCGTTTGGTAATCGGCATTGCGATGTTATTAATCGCCCCTTTACTTCCTCATCGTTCCTCAGATTTAGGTGCGATTTTTGGCTGGGATGTTTTCTATGCTTTTGATAGTTTTCATTATGAGCAAATAGTTACTGAAGGTTATAAATATTCTCCGTCCACTAAAGAATTTACAGTGGCGTTTTTTCCCTTATTTCCCTTATTAATCTCAGGGTTAACGCATCTTGGTATTCCTTTTAAAATTGCCGGAACTTTAATCAATAATTTAGCCTTTTTAGCTGCTTTAATTATTCTATTTAATTGGCTCAATCAACACTATAACAATAGTATAGCTCGATGGGCAACAGCTACATTAGCCTGGTTTCCTATGTCTTTATTCGGCACAGTAATTTATACTGAGGGATTATATCTTTTATTCAGTATTGCCACCTTAAAAGCTTTTGAAAATAAACAATATACTCAAACTGCTATTTGGGGAACTTTAGCCACAGCTACCCGTCCCACAGGCATAGCATTAATACCTGCATTAGCACTGGCATCCTTCAAAGAACGTCGGGAAGTTAAAGCCTATATTGCTAGTTTAGCTACCGGGATGGGGATATTTATTTATAGTTTGTATTGTCAAATTCAATTTAATGATGCTTTAATATTTATTCGCGCTCAGAAAGCCTGGCGGCCTTCCTTGGGTTTAGAGTTGTATAGTTGGTTAGATTCACTATTAGAGGTGGTTGTCGGGCCAGTTAATTTGAAATTTGGTTATCTGAAAGACCCTGTATATCTAGTGGCATTTTTAAGTATTGTTACACTTTTTTACTTACTATGGTATTTTCGTCAACAGTTAGGAGCAGTTAAAGTTGGTTATATTTTCTTTGCCTTAACTTTGTTTTTATGGCTAATAGCTGGAGATCCTTTAATTAATTTAAGCACAGTTTTATTTGGTACTTTCTTGTTATGGTATTTACGCACTGAACTGAATTCAATTACCATGATCTATGGTTGCTGTGGTTTAGGATTAATTTTTGCCGCAGGGGGAACATTATCGCTAGGTCGCATTGCCTATGGGATCGTATCTCTCAGCATTGCGCTAGGAGTTCTATTATCCCGTTATCCACGATTAGGCTATGCTTTACTGACATTTTTTGGTATATTACTGACTAGTTTCTCTGTCAGGTTTGCTCAAAATCTTTGGGTAGCATAGTCGAAGAATTTGAGATTTTAGTTTTAGATTGAACAATTTGTAAGAATTCAGGAGTCAGGAGCCAGGAGCCAGAATAGTTACCAAAAGAGAAATTGATAGTAGTGATATTTGGAGAATCTCAGTCAGCTTGACTCTTAAAGTCTTTTTAATTCTGAATTCTGAATTCTGAATTCTGAATCCTTACAACAATTTTACTTTAACAGCCTCTTTTATTCTGAAGGCTGACAAAATTTAAGTTTTTTTTAAAAGGGGATTACTATAGTAAAAGGATAGAATAAGGGCTACAGCAGATTTCAGGTAAATGAGGTACAAATTTTAGAAACAAAACTTTATGCTAAGAAACTTTCAACTCTGTTCCCTGTTCCCTGTTCCCTGTTCCCTGCTCCCTGTTCCCTGTTCCCTGTTCCCTTTTCCCTGCTGTAATAGTCTTTGATTGTAGGCAAGACCTGAGTCAATACTGAGCTAACACCTGAGTTAATGTTAAAGTATTTTCCAGGTTATTTGTACTATAAAAATACATAAAATATAGAAAATATTCAGTAAAATGGAGGGAAATGTTAAGATTGGCTACCTGATTTCAAATCTGTAGAGTCCCATCACATATTTTTAGAAAATTTTGCTCAATAAGTGATTACTTGGCTAACTGTTCATAACTATAATTGGTAACAGGAAAGTGTCAAGGATCACTTCTTACAGGCAAATAGCTGAGAGTCAACAGTATTAAATGTCGTTGGGGGAAAGGTTTAATGAAAATCAGCCATGATAAATGAAAAAATGAGAAGTGTATAATTGGTCTGATAATTTGTGTAATTGCTGATAGTATGTAATTAAATTTTCATGATTAACAGTAATTAACTGCGTATCTAATATTTAGAGAAAATGTGTTATAACCTACCTTCAGAAACGTGACTGATGGTGCAACCCTTGAAGGAGCTATGCAGTGGATAAAAAGAAGTCATTTTTTTGGCCGCAGGGAATATTAATTGCATTTGTTGGGTTAACTGGTGCTTTGGGTGCGGGTGCAATGTTGCTTTTGCAGCCACATGCAGAAGCTCAAAGTAATCAAAAGGCTGGTGCAAGTGATGTATCCGCTCAAGTGGGAACTCAGCAGCGAATTGAAGCACTAAAAGCGACAATGCTCACCACTTGGGAAAGAGCAGCACAAGCTAAGGGTATTATCTCTGATGTGCCACCCCGTTTTCAAGGAATTACGCTTAATTCTGCCAAACTCCCGGCTAGTCAGAAGGTAATTGCGCTGACTTTTGATGATGGCCCTTGGCCTCAGAGTACAGCGCAAGTGTTGGACATTCTCAAAAAGAATAATATTAAAGGAACATTTTTTGTTGTTGGCAGGAATGTAAAAAATTATCCTGATTTAGCGAAGCGGGTAGTAGCGGACGGTCATTCTATTGCCAATCATACTTGGACGCACCGCTATCACCACATGAATCCCCAACTTGCGGCTTTTGAAGTAGCTAGTACAACAGACATTATATATAAAACTACTGGTGTGAGAACTGGCTTATTTCGTCCACCAGGCGGAATTATGAATAATGGTGTGGCTGCTTATGCCAGAAATAACAAGTACGCTATTGTTATGTGGTCTGCTGATTCTATAGATTATGCTCGGCCTGCTGTACCTAGATTAATTAATAATATTTTTCGGAGTGCAAGACCAGGGGGTATTGTGTTGATGCATGATGGTGGTGGCGATCGCTCTCACACTGTCAAGGCTTTACCAGAAATTATTAGTAGGTTTAGAAAACAAGGTTATCAATTTGTCACTGTTCCAGAATTGCTGGAAATGCAGGATAAGGAACAAAAGTTGATTGCGAATAATAAGAAGTAAAGACGCGGAGATGGGGAGATGGGGAGATGGGGAGATGGGGAGATGGGAAGATGGGGAGATGGGGAGATGGGGAGAAATAAGAGTCTTTTTTTTCCCCGCGTCCCCGCGTCCCCGCGTCCCCGCGTCTCTCCTGCCTCCTGCCTCCTGCCCAATACCCAATACCCCATACCCCGTACCCCTTACCTAATAACTAAACAGAACTTAATTGTTTTTGTTCTGTGGTTTCAGGGTTAGCTTCTGGACTGTCTGCTTCAGATGGTGGGACAAGTTGCCAGAATTTGGGTAGATATTCCTGCCAGTTGGCTAGAATCTGTTTAGCTTTGGGTGAACCAGTGCGATCGCTATGTGCCTTGATTAAGTCATATAGCTGTTTTTCACCTGCTTTGGTGATGACTCGCTGAATTTTGACAATGGATTTATTTACCAGTTCAGGGAAGTTACCCTCTTCATCGAGGAAGTAAGCTAAACCGCCAGTCATCCCCGCACCAACGTTGCGCCCTACTTTACCCAGGACAACAATTATACCACCAGTCATATACTCACAACAGTGGTCGCCAGCCCCTTCAATTACTGCTGTTCCTTTGGAGTTACGGACTGCAAACCGTTCTCCAGTTAAACCATTGGCGTATAATGTACCACCTGTTGCACCGTAAAGGCACGTATTTCCAACAATCACGTTTTGGGAGGGATCATAGGTGGCTGCGGCTGGTGGTTTAATAATGATTTCCCCGCCGTGCATTCCTTTTCCTACGTAGTCGTTGGCTTCTCCCACTAGGGTGAGGGTGACACCAGACAAGTTAAATGCGCCAAAGCTTTGACCGACACTACCTTGGAAGTTAAGGTTAATTTGTCCCTCAAAGCCATCATCGCCATATTGGGAAGCTATAGCCCCGGCTAATCTTGCACCGACGGTTCTATCAGTATTCACTATAGGAATCGTCTTAGTGACGGTGGCTTGATTTTGGATGGCGGCTTGAATTTCCGGGTCGGCTAATAATTGGTCATCGAGAACTGGTCCGTTGCTGTGGACTGGTTCATGATTTAACCAACTGCGGTTAGTTCTGGTATCTGGTAGTTGAGTTAAGCAGTCCAGGTTAAGGGCTTGGGTTTTGGTCAGTTGCACATCGGAACGCACTGTTAACAAGTCAGCACGTCCGGTAATTTCTGTCAAGGAGCGATAACCCAGTTTAGCTAATAAACTCCGCACTTCTTCGGCGATGAAGTAGAAGAAGTTAACTACGTGTTCTGGTAAACCTGTAAACCGCTTACGCAGTTCTTCTTTTTGGGAAGCTACGCCGACGGGACAGTTATTAGTATGGCAAATCCGCGCCATGATACAGCCTTCTGCAATCATAGCGATCGAACCAAAGCCAAATTCTTCTGAACCCATTAATGCACCGATCAGTACATCCCAACCACTTTTAATCCCGCCATCTACTCGCAAAATGACGCGATCGCGTAAATTGTTTTCCATCAGCACCCGATGTACTTCACTTAAACCCAATTCCCAAGGTGAACCGGCGTGTTTAATCGAACTTAGGGGGGAAGCACCTGTGCCGCCGTCGTGACCGGAAATCTGGATAATATCGGCGTTGGCTTTAGCTACACCAGCCGCAATTGTACCGATACCGACTTCAGCCACCAGTTTAACGGATACCTGTGCTTTGGGGTTAATTTGGTGTAGGTCAAAGATTAACTGGGCCAGGTCTTCGATGGAGTAAATATCATGGTGGGGAGGTGGTGAAATTAAGGTTACACCAGGCTTAGACCGCCGCAACATAGCGATGTAGGGGCTAACTTTCGGTCCGGGGAGTTGTCCGCCTTCCCCTGGTTTTGCACCTTGGGCGATTTTGATTTCGATTTGTTTGGCGCTCATTAAATATTCTGGTGTTACGCCAAACCGCCCGGAAGCCACTTGTTTAATCGCACTGGCGGCGGTATCACCATTTTTCAACCCTCTGAGGTGGGGGAGGGTAGGAGAGTTACCAGCAGCATCGACATCATCTAAAACTTTGTAACGGACGGGATCTTCTCCACCTTCTCCAGAATTAGATTTAGCACCAATGCGATTCATGGCGATCGCTAATGTTTCATGGGCTTCTCTGGATAAAGCACCAAGGGACATCCCCCCAGTACAGAAGCGTTTGACGATTTCGGCTACTGATTCTACTTCTTCAATGGGGATAGAGGGGCGATCGCTCTTGAAGTCTAACAAATCCCGTAAAGCTGTGGCTGGTCTACCTTGGAGATATTGTTTGTAGACTTCGTAATGGTCGTATTTCTTCCCATCGACGGCTTTATGTAAAGCTTTCGCCAGTTCTGGGCTGTTCATGTGGTATTCACCACCGGGGCGGTATTGGACAAAGCCCAGGTTTTCTAATTTCTTGGCGGTGAGTTCTGGGTAAGCTTTGCTATGGAAAGACAGGATTTCTTGGGCTAGGTCGCTGATAGTTAAACCACCGATGCGGGAAGCAGTCCCCCGGAAAGCTAAGTTTAACAAATCTCCACCAATGCCGATCGCTTCAAAGATTTGGGCGGCTTGGTAACTGGAAAGGAGAGAAATTCCCATTTTGGAGAGAATTTTCAGTAAACCAGATTCGACGGCTTTCTTGTAGTTACCAATAGCTTGGTCTAAGGTCAGTTTGGCGATTTTCCCTCTTTCCATGAACTGCTGGGTTTTGGGGTCATTCCACCAGTCAGTCACAGTTTCTAAGGCCATGTAGGGACAAACTGCACTAGCACCATAACCTAACAAACAAGCAAAATGGTGGGTACTCCAGCATTGGGCGGTATCTACCACTAAGGAGGCTTTCATCCTTAAACCAGCTTTGATTAAGTGGTGATGTACAGCACCGACAGCCAACAAGGGGGGAATGTAAGTAGATTCTGTACTAATGTGGGGATTGGCGCGATCGCTTAATATTAAAATCTTCGCCCCAGCTTGCACCGACTCTACCGCTTGTTGTTGCAGTTCAGCCACGGCCAATGCTAAACCTTGCGGACCCTTTTCAATCGGGAATAAAGTTGATATTTCTGCTGTCCCAAACCCAGATAGTTTAATGGCTTCTAATTCAGTTTCCGTCAAAACCGGAGAATCTAACTTCAGTCTGCGGGCGTGTTCTGGTTTGGGTTCTAATAAATTACCTCTTTCACCCAACTCCACATTTAAGGACATTACCAGTTTTTCCCGCAGTGGATCGATCGCTGGGTTGGTAACTTGAGCAAAACGCTGTTTGAAATAGTCGTAAAGTAAATGTGGCTTTTCTGACAATACCGCCAAAGGAATATCATCACCCATGCAGAAAGTAGGTTCTGCACCTGTACTAGCCATGGGTTGGATAATCATTTCCACATCTTCGGTGGTATAGCCAAAGGCGGTTTGTTTTTGTAATAAATCCTTTCTGTCGATTTCTACAGACCCAGGATTAATATGTCCATTGCCATTAGTCGGGTAATGTCCATTACCATTACCATTCCCATTAACTAGGGAAGATTGCTGATTTACTAACTCTGTTAATTCCTGACGATGTTGTTTCAACCATTCACCATAAGGATGTTTTTTGGCAATCCGTTGTTTGATTTCCCAGTTTTTGAGAATTTCCTGACTGGTTAAATCTACAGCAATCATTTGTCCGGGTCCCAGTCTGCCTTTTTCTAGGATATTCTCTTCCGGGAAATCTACCACACCGGCTTCCGACGCAACGACAATGTAATCATCTTTAGTAATTACATAACGGGCAGGTCTTAAACCATTTCTATCTAATGTTGCGCCTACTCTTTGCCCATCCCCAAATACTAACAGCGCAGGGCCGTCCCAGGCTTCTTGTAAACCACTGTAATATTCGTAAAAATCGACGATTTCCGGGTAATTTTGTAAAGATGGCTGATTTTGATAAGCCTCTGGAACCATGAACATTAAGGCTTCCAAGGGGCTTCTGCCAGACCGCACTAGCAATTCTAAGATGTTGTCTAAAGTTGCTGAATCGCTATTATCCAAATTTACTAATGGCTTGAGTTCTGCAATTCTTTCTCCCCACACTGGATGATTTAACGTGGCTTCCCGTGCCATCATCCAGTTAATGTTACCCAGCAAGGTGTTAATTTCTCCGTTGTGACCTAATAGCCGCATGGGTTGGGCTAATGGCCACTTTGGCATTGTATTGGTACTGAAGCGGCGGTGATATACAGCGAAAGCACTCTTAAAAGCTGGGTTTTTTAGGTCTTGATAAAATTCTCCCAGCACTGCCGATCGCACCATGCCTTTGTAAACAATGGTACGACTAGACAGAGAGCAAACATAAAATTCATCTGATAATTCTTGAGCGAGCTTATGAATGCGGCGACGGGCAATGTACAGATGCCTTTCTAACTCTTCACCACTTCTATCCGCTTGGAGAAAAACTTGTTCTATCTGGGGTTGGTTTTCTCTGGCTTGTACCCCTAATAATTCTGGACGTACTGGAACCAAGCGCCAGCCGAGTACAGTTAATTTTTCTTGGGTCAGGATTTCCTCAAATTTAGCTTTTAGTTTTTCAGCTAATTGTAAATTTTGCGGCAGAAAAACCATCCCCACAGCCAGATGATTTGTTGTAGAAAAGTCAATCTTTCCTGAGATAGATATATCTTGATTTTGGAACAATTCCCAAGGAATCGCTGTCAATATGCCCGCACCATCACCAGAATCTTGATCAGCACTACAACCGCCTCTATGTTCCAAACAAGTTAAAGCTGTTAAAGCTTTTTCTACTATTTCATGGCTGGCATGATTTTGGCGTTGGGCGATAAACCCCACACCACAAGCATCTCGCTCTTCTACTAACCATCTTTGTCCTTGATAAGTATCCTGAATGTTAATATTTGACAATTTGCTGTTCTGACCCTGATGTAATGGTTGATGATGCATACTCTAGTTCCTGAAATTAATGAGTTAAGGATTTTGCTAATTAAGAAAGAGAATTTCTCATTTTGACGTTACAAAACTACATAAATCACTAAAAATTAGGGAAAAAAAATTTTAACTTCAGGTTCACTTTTTGGCTCACCCGTGTTAAAATGCTGGCATTATTTTTTATCTGTTGATGCACTGTTAAAAAAGTTGCTTTTGGGTGGACAAATTTTCGCTCCTGAGTAGTATCTAAAATTTAGATCCTCAAGCTCAATATTTTCTCAAATTTCTTTCCGAAGTGACCAGCTATAAACTAGCTTGGGTGACATGTCACATTTATCAGACAAATTTTTGCTGCTTTTTCAGCCGCAATTACCCCATTGCAGCTAGAAAACTACCTATTACACTATAAGCCCATTTGACAATTGCTAAAACATCTGGAGTTATCTTCGTCTATATTTTGCTGCTCACCAATCGCTATTTGTTTAACACCAGCTAACCTAACTAACAGTTGCATCTTTAGCAGCTATTAGTGATAGTGGTATGTTTTAATCTTACTTTTATCAGCAATACTACTGCTTCAACTGGTAAATAATTGTATTTTAAATAACAGTTACTTCCAGATTTCTATGGTAAGACTACAAACTGGTTTTACATAAGAGATGAGAATCCACTATATACAATACCATGTTTTGGCAAAAGTTTACAAGTAAAAATTTTTAAGTTTTGGACGTTAACAAGGGTGTAAGCTGTGGTGAATCCTACGGCTGATTTCAATTGTTGAAAATAACTCAAATGCCTTTTGGAATGATAACTTGCATTCATTACCAAACGAACGATGCTAAAAATGCAAAACACTTTTCTAGGGCGGATCAGCAATAGTAGGTTTTTTTGGTTGATGATGTCACCAATAATTATGACAATTAGTTGTTTAACTGCTGGCTATGCTACCAATGTCCCAGAGTTACCGCCAACAGTCAAGTTAAAACCTATCTCAGCTTTACCCAAAAACTTAGCTGCTGGTAAGCAGATTTCTCTAAATGGTCGCATTTTACCAGCTGCTTGGCTGGTGCGATCGCTTAGTGGTGGAAGAAAAGCAACTTACTTGAGTGATGGTGCGCTACGGCAATTAATTGGAGTAGATTTACTAAATACCAGCAATCCTAATCGACAACCAATTCAGTGGTTTTCAGCAGTCAATCAGCCGCTAGTTGTTACCACTCAGCTAATAGAAGGAAATCGCTATCTAGATATTACTCGCTTGTCTCAAATAGGCGGTTGGCAAATCCAAGTGAATGGCAATACTCTAGCTATTACTACACCAGCCAGCAAGGTGTTGGATCTTCGTCAAGGCCAGCAACCTACAGGAGACCGTCTAGTCATAGACTTAGATCGTCCCACACCTTGGCAAGTTAAGCCGGGTGAAATTATCCAATCTGCATCTGATCCAGTAGATGAACCTACACCTAAATCTACCACACCACCGCCTAGAGAATGGCTGATTACCTTAGATGGTCAAGTTGATCCAGCTATCATCCAGCGTTACTTACCTCCCGCAGCAGGAGAAGTTCCTCAACAATTATCACCTACTCCTGAACCCTTAATTAGAAAAGTGGAGATGGTGAAAGACCAGACTATTATTCGCCTCAGTGTGCCTTTTGGTCAATCTCTCCAGGTTAGCACTCTCAATAGTCCCAATCGCTTGACAGTTGATATCCGTCCCGATGCTTTGGTAGAAAAAGATATTGCTTGGGCGCGGGGAGTACGCTGGCGACAGAAGTTGGTAAATTTAGGTGAAGATAAATTTCCGGTGGTGTGGCTAGAGGTAAACCCTCGTTTAGCAGGAGTAAAATTAAGACCGATTTGGGTAGACCAAAAAACTTTAACAGGAACAGCCCCTTTAATTCAAACTGCCCAAAGTTATGCCGCAGTAGCCGCGATTAATGCTGGTTACTTTAACCGTAATAATCGATTACCATTAGGAGCGATTCGCCGGGATAACCAGTGGATATCTGGGCCAATTTTAAACCGAGGAGCGATCGCTTGGAACAATTCAGGACAGTTCTTTTTTGGTCGTCTCACTCTAGCGGAAACCATCAACAGTAATAACAACAGCTTACCTGTTCTCTTCCTCAATAGCGGTTATGTGCAAAGCGGTATAGCCCGTTATACTCCTGCTTGGGGCGCTACCTACACTCCCCTGACTGACAATGAGACAATTATTGTTGTTCAAAAAAATCAAATTACTAACCAAATAGCAGGTAAAAAAACAGGTGAAAATCCTGTGACTATCCCACAAGATGGTTATCTCCTCATCTTACGGGGTAATGCTAACACTAATGCGGCACAGTTACCCATTGGAGCAAAAGTCAGTATTACCAGCAGCATCACACCCACAGAATTTGGTCGTTACCCCAATATTATCGGGGCTGGCCCCTTGTTGGTACAAAATCGGCAAATCGTCCTAGACGCAAAAGCAGAAAAATTTAGTGATGCCTTTATTGCCCAAAAAGCTGTGCGTAGTAGCATTTGTACCACATCTACAGGTATATTAATGATTAGTGCTGTACATAATCGAGCAGGTGGGGCTGGCCCTACCCTCGCAGAACAAGCACAATTGATGCAAGCAATGGGCTGTGTAAATGCTTTAAATCTAGATGGTGGTAGTTCTACCAGCCTTTATTTAAGCGGACAACTACTTGATCGTCCTCCTAGTACAGCAGCCCGTGTTCATAACGGCATTGGGATTTTTCTGGAAGGTAAATAATCAATCAGAACAATAAGTTAAGATTCTTCTTGGCCAAATTCAAAAAATATAAATCTTAAAATATGTATTTTGAATTTGGCATTTTGTATGCCTAATGACTTTTTAAAGTTTAGAACAAGTGCAAATTTTTTTTGATGAAGAATTAATGTAGACAAGTCTTTTCCGCAATTAGGTTTTACCTACTAACTTGAGCATTTGCTATGGTTAGCAATAGAGAATAAATTGCTGATAGCTGGAATTGTCAAATACTGTCACATCTGGCCATCAACAATTAACAGTCATCACGGGTTTGTTATGTCTGCAAATGAGGTAATTATGGCTAAACTTTCCGAAACCGTCCCAACTAACACCCTAACATTACCACCAACCATCAACGCTAAAGGCATTGCTGCTACTGAACTACGTCCTTGGGGTTCCTTTACAGTCTTAGAAGAAGGACGCGGCTATAAAATTAAGCGCATTGAAGTTAAACCAGGACACCGCCTCAGTTTGCAAATGCACCATCATCGTAGTGAACACTGGATTGTAGTTTCTGGTACTGCTAAAGTAACTTGTGGCGATCGAGAAATTTTGTTATCTAACAATCAGTCTACCTATGTACCCCAATGCACCTCTCACCGCTTGGAAAATCCTGGGGTAATTCCTTTGATTTTAATTGAAGTACAAAACGGTGAATATTTGGGCGAAGATGATATAATTCGCTTCCAAGATGATTATGCTCGCACTGATAAATAAAAATCTAGTTTTCACAGTTTTGCTCTAAAAACTGGGTTTATTATTCTTCTTTTGGTTTTTGGTAAATATCAAGCGCTTATACCATTTTCCGAAAACCCTGATACATATAGATTGCTTGTAAGGACATGGCAGTGCCATGTCCGTCTGAATGTATATGTACCATTATTAAAGTTAAATAGTATTAAGTCTCTACCTACACTAAAAGACTTAAGCGTAAAATTTCGTAAAAAAAATCACTAACCTGGAAAGAGAAATAATTCCCTGACCTGGCAATCAATATGTGTTAAAAGTTTCAAGATTTTATTTTTAACAATAACCCCAAAATGCTAGTGCATTGTTAAAAGCCTTGATAAATCAGGAGTTAAGGTTTGGATTTTGTGAGAGTAACTTTGACCTCCTCATAGAGATCGAGGCAGAAATTGGTTGATGAATGTCTTGCTCGGCTCTCAATTATCTGTTATCATGAATTTGATAAGGAAGAACTAGGATAAGATATCATTAATTTACATCAATGATTCAATTGAGTCCAGCCGCTACGCAAGAAATAGAAAGGTTAAAATCAAAACAAAAACCAAACATTTTGTTTCGTTTACAAGTAAAATCTGGTGGCTGTTCTGGACTATTTTACGACATCTACTTTGATCAGGCAGTTACCAGTGAAGACAAAGTTTTTGATATTAATAGCATTCCTTGCGTCATCGACACAGCCAGCCTGAGCTATATTAGTGGTTTAACATTGGATTATTCAGAAGACCTGATGGGCGGCGGTTTTCGCTTTCACAACCCCCAAGCAACAACAACCTGTAGCTGTGGTAATTCATTTGCTATCAGTCAGTAGTCAGTTGTCATTGGGCATTTGGTCGTTAGGGAAGAGTCGAGCCAGTGGGGAGATAGGGAGATGGGAAGCGCAGGGGAGCAGCAAGGAAATAAACTAAATTCCCGTTGAGAGTTCCTCGTTTCTTGTCCGCTTTCCTTTTTAAGATATTACTCTTCTGCCAAAATTCCGATTGACAAAAAACCATAAAAAACGCTAAAATCAGGATTTGTTAAAACTTAGACCATAAAGCAGCTTCATGCGCTGTAACTCATGCCAACCATACAGCAGCTAATACGCAGTGAACGCGAACAAGCGCGTCAGAAAACAAAGTCCCCAGCCCTGAAACAATGCCCCCAACGTCGCGGCGTTTGTACCAGGGTGTACACGACTACACCTAAAAAGCCTAACTCAGCTCTTCGCAAAGTAGCAAGAGTCAGACTAACCTCTGGATTTGAAGTCACAGCTTACATTCCAGGCATTGGTCACAACTTGCAAGAACACTCCGTTGTTATGATTCGTGGTGGTCGGGTCAAGGACTTACCGGGCGTGAGATACCACATTATCCGTGGCACTCTAGATACAGCCGGAGTCAAAGATCGGAAACAAGGTCGTTCCAAATATGGAACTAAGCGCCCGAAAGAAGGGAAAAAATAGTTATTAGGCGGTTAATCGCATCTAACCCAATCCGATTAATCGTCTTCCCTTCCGAGTAAAAGCATAAAAGAAAGCAAGCAGTGCCTTGTTGTTGAACAAATCAAGCTGCATTCTACACTAAGCGAGTTAAGTGTAGTTGCGAAAAGAGCAGATGAATATCAATGACGACAACAGCACTTTAATCTCAAAATTAAAGCCACAAATGTTGTCGCTTGGTGTGTCTAGTAGCGGATAGTTAGGTTAAGTAATTCAACACCGCTACAACTAAAAAAGGAAGTTTAAGCGGTAGTTCAAACCGCTTTTAGTATCCTACGTTTGATAGCATATAATTTCGTTGCCAAAGAAAGCTAATTAAGGATGAAGTATGTCTCGTCGTGGTGTTAGTCAAAGGCGACCTGTACCGCCTGACTCAGTATATAACAGCCGCCTTGTCAGCATGATGATGCGGCGAGTAATGCGTCATGGCAAAAAGTCATTAGCGGCCAGAATTGTCTATGATGCCTTAAAGACAATAGAAGAGCGGACTGGCGGCAACCCATTAGAAACCTTTGAAAGAGCAGTGCGGAATGCAACACCTCTAGTAGAAGTAAAAGCGCGCCGGGTGGGTGGTGCAACCTATCAGGTTCCCATGGAAGTACGTTCAGAAAGAGGCACTACCTTAGCATTACGTTGGCTAGTACAATTTTCTCGTCAACGTCCTGGTCGGACAATGGCTAGCAGATTAGCTAATGAGTTAATGGATGCCGCAAACGAAACAGGCAGTGCCATTCGCAAGCGCGAGGAAACGCACCGCATGGCAGAAGCTAACAAAGCATTTGCACACTATCGTTACTAAAATACAAAAGCGATATATCGTTTTTTTGGGAAGCGGTATATCGTAGACTTCAAAAAAAAACGGTTTTCCGCTTCAAAAAAAACGGTTTTCCGCAAAAGTATAGAATGTATAGAATCTTAACAAAGAGTAATATACAAGATATCATGAGGCAAAAACTATAGGAGGCTACTGTGGCACGCACCAACCCGCTAGAGAAAGTACGCAATATCGGTATTGCGGCGCACATAGATGCGGGCAAAACAACAACAACAGAGAGAATATTATTTTACTCTGGGATTATTCATAAAATTGGTGAAGTTCACGAAGGAACTGCCGTAACAGACTGGATGGAGCAAGAGCGGGAGAGGGGAATTACCATTACTGCTGCTGCAATTAGTACCAGCTGGAAAAATCATCAAATTAACATTATTGACACCCCTGGTCACGTTGACTTCACAATTGAAGTGGAACGTTCAATGCGGGTGTTAGATGGTGTAATCGCCGTTTTTTGTTCTGTAGGTGGAGTTCAGCCCCAGTCTGAGACAGTATGGCGGCAAGCAGACCGTTATAAAGTGCCTCGGATTGCCTTTATCAACAAGATGGATCGCACTGGTGCGAACTTCTACAAAGTACACGAACAAATGCGCGATCGCCTCCGCGCTAACGCTATTGCGATTCAACTGCCGATCGGTAGTGAAAACGAATTCCAAGGTATCATTGACTTGGTAGGGATGCGTGCATACATTTACACCAACGACCAAGGAACTGATATTCAAGAAACAGAAATTCCTGCCGAATTACAAGAACAGGCAGCAGAATACCGCACCAAGCTGATCGAAGCAGTAGCGGAAACCGATGATGACTTGATGACCAAGTACTTCGAGGGTGAAGAACTAACAGAAGATGAAGTTCGCACCGCCCTACGAAAAGGAACAATTGCCGGCACAATTGTACCAGTGCTTTGCGGTTCAGCCTTCAAAAACAAAGGCGTACAGTTGATGCTGGATGCAGTAGTAGATTATCTACCAGCACCAATTGACGTACCAGCAATTCAAGGTACAGTACCCAATGGCGACACTGTAGAGCGTCGGGCTGATGATGAAGAACCCCTATCAGCCTTAGCCTTCAAGATTATGGCTGACCCCTACGGTCGTCTCACCTTCGTGCGCGTTTATTCTGGGGTACTGAAAAAAGGTAGTTACGTCCTCAACGCTACCAAAGGCAAGAAAGAAAGAATTTCCCGTCTAGTTGTATTAAAAGCTGATGAAAGACAAGACGTGGAAGAACTACGGGCTGGTGATTTAGGCGCAGCATTGGGATTAAAAGACACCTTAACAGGTGATACCCTGTGTGATGACAATGCACCAGTCATCCTAGAGTCTCTGTTTATCCCAGAGCCTGTAATCTCGGTGGCGGTAGAACCCAAAACCAAGAACGATATGGACAAATTGTCCAAGGCACTGCAAGCCCTCTCTGAAGAAGACCCCACTTTCCGCGTCAGTGTTGATCCAGAAACCAACCAAACCGTAATTGCCGGAATGGGCGAATTACACCTAGAAATTCTGGTAGACCGGATGCTGCGGGAATTTAAAGTGGAAGCAAACGTTGGTGCGCCACAGGTAGCTTACCGAGAAACTATCCGTAAAGCTGTCAACAGAGTAGAAGGTAAATTTATCCGCCAAAGTGGTGGTAAAGGCCAATATGGTCACGTTGTCATTGATTTGGAACCAGGTGAACCAGGTAGCGGCTTTGAATTTGTTTCCAAGATTGTGGGTGGTGTAGTACCCAAAGAGTACATTGGACCCGCAGAACAGGGAATGAAAGAATGTTGTGAATCTGGTGTAATTGCTGGATATCCCCTAATTGATGTCAAAGCTACATTGGTAGATGGGTCTTACCACGATGTAGACTCTTCGGAAATGGCTTTCAAAATTGCTGGTTCCATGGCTATGAAGGAGGCCGCAGCAAAAGCTTCACCAGTCCTCCTAGAGCCTATGATGAAAGTTGAGGTAGAAGTTCCCGAAAACTTCCTGGGGGATGTAATGGGCGACCTCAATTCCCGTCGTGGGCAGATTGAAGGTATGGGATCTGAACAGGGAATTGCCAAAGTGACTGCAAAAGTCCCCTTGGCAGAAATGTTTGGCTATGCTACTGATATCCGGTCTAAAACTCAAGGTCGCGGTATCTTCTCCATGGAGTTTAGCCATTACGACGAAGTGCCTCGCAACGTGGCTGAGGCAATCATCGCTAAAAGTAAAGGGAACGCATAATTAAAAAAGGAAACGAGTATTAATGGCACGCGCAAAGTTTGAACGGACTAAACCCCACGTTAACATCGGGACGATCGGCCACGTTGACCATGGTAAAACCACGTTAACAGCAGCCATCACTATGACCTTGGCAGCTTTAGGTAAAGCAGAAGCTAAAGCCTACGACCAAATTGACAACGCACCCGAAGAAAAAGCACGGGGTATTACCATCAACACTGCTCACGTTGAGTATGAAACTGAAAGACGGCACTATGCTCACGTAGACTGTCCCGGCCACGCTGACTATGTGAAGAACATGATCACCGGTGCAGCGCAAATGGACGGAGCTATTCTGGTGGTAGCGGCTACCGATGGTCCTATGCCCCAAACCCGTGAACACATCCTGTTAGCACGTCAGGTAGGTGTTCCTAACCTCGTGGTCTTCCTCAACAAAGAAGACATGATGGAAGACGAAGAACTTTTAGAATTGGTAGAACTGGAACTGCGGGAATTATTAACCGAGTACGGTTTTGATGGTGACAATATCCCCATCGTTAGAGGTTCTGGTCTCCAAGCTTTAGAAGCAATGACCGCTAATAACAAGACCCAAAAGGGAGAAAATCCTTGGGTAGATAAAATCTACGCTTTGATGGATGCTGTAGATTCCTATATTCCTGACCCAGAGCGCGATATTGATAAGCCCTTCCTGATGGCGGTAGAAGACGTATTCTCCATCACAGGTCGTGGTACTGTGGCTACTGGCCGGATTGAGCGCGGTAAAGTCAAGGTCGGCGATAACGTTGAATTGGTAGGAATTAGAGACACCCGCAACACCACTGTTACTGGGATCGAGATGTTCAAGAAGAGTCTT
Source organism: Nostocaceae cyanobacterium (assembly GCA_035298905.1). Taxonomy (GTDB): domain Bacteria; phylum Cyanobacteriota; class Cyanobacteriia; order Cyanobacteriales; family Nostocaceae; genus DATGXB01. The sequence continues at coordinate 41,574 of DATGXQ010000503.1, forward strand.
GATGAAGGTATGGCTGGTGACAACGCTGGTGTACTCCTGCGTGGTATCCAAAAGACCGATATTGAACGGGGCATGGTAATTGCTAAACCCGGTTCTATCACCCCTCACACCAAATTTGAAGGTGAAGTTTACGTGCTGACCGAAAAAGAAGGCGGTCGGAAAACTCCTTTCTTCCCTGGCTATCGTCCTCAGTTCTATGTACGGACAACTGATGTAACCGGTACAATCGAGAGCTTTACTGCTGATGACGGCGGTGCAGCAGAAATGGTAATGCCCGGCGACCGGATCAAAATGACCGTAGAGTTGATCAACGCGATCGCGATCGAACAAGGTATGCGCTTTGCGATTCGGGAAGGTGGCCGCACCATTGGTGCTGGTGTTGTTTCCAAGATTCTTAAATAGCACTCACCTTTTTGCTCTTGTCAATGGGGAGCAGGGATGGTAAGATTCATCTCTGCTCCTTTCGCTTCCCAGCAAATACCATTTTGGATTGTCAGACTACTTAATTTTTTAAGGAGATAGCTTAATCCTGGTAAATTGTGCTGGCAGCAATCTCCAACAATAGTAAGAACATAACAGACCTCTCAATCAGAACCAGGAAAACTAAAGATGGCAACTCTACAGCAGCAGAAGATTAGAATTCGCTTACAGGCTTTTGACCGCCGTTTACTAGACACATCTTGCGAGAAGATTGTAGACACGGCTAATCGTACGAACGCTACAGCTATTGGGCCGATTCCCTTACCCACAAAAAGACGAATCTATTGTGTACTGCGATCGCCTCACGTAGATAAGGATTCCCGCGAACATTTTGAAACTCGCACCCATCGCCGCATTATCGACATTTATCAGCCTTCTTCTAAAACTATTGATGCTCTGATGAAGCTAGACTTGCCATCAGGTGTAGATATTGAAGTGAAATTGTAATTAGTCATTAGTTATTGGTACTCAAATGACCAATTACAAATGCCCATACAATTTAATAGTATTAATTTTGACAAACCCTGAAAGAAATTTTTTTCAGGGTTTTTTTGTTGGGGATAGAACAAGTGGTAGAATAAGGGCATAGTACGGGAAAAATAGGGAAAAATAGATTTTAAGAATTAAATTTATACTAAGGTAATTAATACTAAGGTAACAATGACATTCTCTTCTAAGATTGCAGTCCGTGAACTACCTCTGTTCCCGTTACCGGAAGTGGTGCTTTTTCCAAGCAGACCATTACCCCTACACATCTTTGAATTTCGCTACAGAATCATGATGAACACGATTTTGGAGGGCGATCGCCGATTTGGGGTGCTAATGGTAGATCCAGTCAAAGGTTCAATTGCTAATGTGGGTTGCTGTGCAGAAATTATTCAATACCAGCGACTACCAGATGACCGGATGAAAATGTTAACGCTGGGACAGCAAAGATTTCGTGTTTTAGAGTACGTGCGGGAAAAACCTTATCGCGTAGGTTTGGTGGAATGGATTGAAGATGAGCCACCAATAAAAGATTTAAGACCCCTAGCAGCTAATGTAGAACAACTATTGCGGGATGTAGTTAGGCTATCTGCTAAGTTAACTGAACAAAAAATTGAACTACCAGATGATTTACCAGATTTACCCACGGAATTATCTTATTGGGTAGCTAGTAATCTCTATGGTGTGGCTCCAGAACAACAAGCATTATTAGAAATACAAGACACTGCTGCTCGTTTGGAACGGGAAGCAGAAATTTTAACCTCTACCCGCAATCATTTGGCAGCTCGTTCCGTGCTGAAAGACACATTTAATAATATGAGTCAATAGTCATTGGCCATCAGTTTCCCCCTCCC
>DATGXQ010000504.1:0-9008 GCA_035298905.1 Nostocaceae cyanobacterium
GGGAACAGTTTCAACTATCTGTTAAGCGTAAATTTCCCTATTCGTCAGACCAAAATGCAGGGTTTTTAAACCCCTCCTAGTAAAAACTTTGCACTTTTTGAGCTTCAAAAACTCTGTAATCCTTATCTGTGCTTGTTTCCATGTTTTTTCATCTGTCCCTATTTAATGTTTTAACTGTTACTAAAATTATTAGAGAAAACAGATTTTTTATCACCTAAAAAGTTAAGCATCCTAGTTTTACAGATGCGACTGTTAGCTAGGATGCTTAATCATAAAAATTGTGGAATGAGCAACAATCCTCAGAGCAAATTTGCCGTTTTAGCTAATAGAAGCTTTGAGGCTACTGGGTTTTCTCAAATCACCAGTTAATACAACTCCACGTTGATTTGCACTCAGATGACGCAGAATTTTGTAAACAGATTCAACTTGCTCAGATACACCGGCTTTTTGAGCAATTTCCTCAATTGAAAGAGCTTTTTTTTCTGTTTGTAATACTTGCACAACTCGTTTTTGTAATTCGAGAATAGTAGCAGCAGCTTTTTTACCAGCTTCTACACCTGGTTGATGATAAGCGTTAATATTCACCAAGCTGGCATATAAACCTACAGCCCGTTCATACAAAGCAATTAACGCACCGACTGTACGAGCGTTAACTTGGGAAATGGTAACTGTAATGGAGTCGCGGTTATTTTCGTACAGTGCTTGACGTGTACCTTGAAGGAAACCGGAGAGATAGTCACCAGATGTCACACCAGGATCGATTTCTGGGGAAGCACCTTGACGGTCTTCTAAAACTTCAATGAGGGTAGCAAAGAAATTGGGTACACCTTCCCGCAACTGTTGCACATAGGCGTGTTGGTCGGTAGAACCTTTGTTACCATAAACAGCAATGCCTTGATAAACGGTTTTGCCGTCCAAGTCTTTTTCCTTACCCAAGGATTCCATGACTAGCTGTTGCAAGTAGCGGCTAAATAGCAACAAGCTGTCTTTATAAGGTAGGACTACCATATCTTTTTCGCCTTTTCCGTTACCTGCGTAGTACCAGGACAAGGCTAATAAAGCGGCGGGATTGTTTTTGATGTCAGCGATGCGGGTGGCATCGTCCATTTCCTTCGCACCTTCTAACATGGTGCGGACATCGATTCCTTGCAATGCGGCGGGAACTAAACCGACGGCAGACATTTCCGAGGTACGTCCACCTACCCAGTCATACATGGGGAATCTGGCTAACCAGCCTTCGGATTTGGCGACTTTATCTAGGTTACTGTCAGGGCTGGTAATGGCAACTGCATAGTTCGGGAAATCAAGGTTTTGTGCTGCGTAGGCTTTCTTGACTTCGATCATGCCGTTGCGGGGTTCGGGAGTACCACCAGATTTAGAAATAACTAATACTAGGGTGGTAGAGAGGTTATTTCCTAGTTGGGTCAGCAGGCGATCGATCCCTGCTGGGTCGGTATTGTCGATAAAATGAATACTCAGAGGGGGAAATTCGGGGGACAGGGCTTCTGCGACGAATTGAGGACCCAGTGCAGAACCACCAATGCCAATAGAAATGATATCAGTAAAGCGGCTGGCTTTGGGAGGATGGATAGCCCCTGTTTGCACCTTTTCCGCAAAAGCTTCGATTTGTTCTAAGGTGTGGACTATTTCTTGCGTCAGTTCTGGGGTGGGCGCTAAATCCGGGTTCCGCAGCCAGTAATGTCCTACCATGCGGTTTTCGTCAGGATTGGCGATCGCACCTTTTTCCAGCGCCACCATATCCGCAAATGCCTTTTCAAACTTAGGCCGCAAGGACTCCACAAAGGCATTATCAAAGCGCATCCTGCTAATATCTAGATACAGCCCTAATCCCTCGTGGAAATATAACCAGTCTTGGTATCGTTGCCAAAGCGCCCTAGCATCCATAGGGAAATCTCAAATAAAATGTTGGTCAAAATCCAGTTTAATGTATGGTTCTGGCGATCCCTGCTTTGTCTTATACAGTTTACAATTGGTAAAAAATGAGAAAAAAGACTCAAAATTTACCGATATAAGTGTTTTTACAAAGAGTGATTAGTTAATAATTGCACCTTAACCCTGAATGATGAATGTATGCGTAAGTTTGCAGAGTGCCTTTTTACAGCTACTTGACTTAGTACAGTTAATGTTAGCTGATTCGGGTAAAGTGTGTTTAATTAAACTTTTGATTTCCGCCATAATACAATATAATTATATCATTAATTACGCAAAAATCTGTTGTAAATCTAAAACAAAACCTGGTAGCACATCTTCACCAGATAAACTGGTAGGAGATTGTAAAACTTCTGTTGGTTGATGAGAACGATAAATTTCTACTTGTTGACTTTTAGGATTAATTAACCATCCTAGCCGTAAACCATTTTCTAGATATTCCCGCATTTTAGCTTGAGTATCTGCTAAATCATCACTTTCGGAAACTAATTCAATCACAAAATCAGGACATAAGGGGAGAAATTTTTTTCTTTGTTCTGGGGTGAGTGCTTCCCATTTTTCCATCGGTATCCAAGACGCATCAGGGGAACGAGTAGCACCGTTTGGTAATTTAAAACCTGTGGAAGAATCAAAAGCTTTACCTAATTTATATTTGCGATTCCAAAACCAAATTTGTCCTCCTAATTCTAGGTTTCTATCTCCCGTTTCTCCTCCAGTTGGTGGCATAATAATTAATTCTCCTTGTGCCGATAATTCTAAACGCAAATCTTTGTTAGCAGCGACTATTTGCAAAAATTCATCATCCGTAAATTGCAGTAAGGTCGGGATTTGTAAAGTTACAGCCGTCATAATTTATGCCTCCTAACATTTACTAAAATTAAGATTTTGTCATATTATCCCAATCCTTAATCCTCACTCAATTCAAAATTAACTCGTTCATAAATCTCTTTAAGAGTAATTTGAAATTCAACAGAATACAGACTTAAAACAGCGTTTTCGCCTTCATATTCTTTAAAAATCCATTGTCCTGGTAACTGTTTGGCATATTGTTCTACAGCAAAACTATACTGGTCAATCATGATATATTCCTGTAAATCAGCAATTGAACGATAATATTTGAATTTATCGGTTTTGTCGTAATTTTTGGTGGATTTTGATAAGACTTCTACAATTAGTAAAGGATTAACAATATTAGTTGTTCCCGTTCCTTCATAAATCGGTTCACCTTTAATTACCATGACATCAGGATAGGTGTAGAAACGATATTGAGGAATCCATAATCTAACATCGCTCATGTAGATATCATAATTTTGACCTTGAATGGTCAAAGGGAACTTTTTACAAAAATTAAGTGAAATTTTATTATGGTTTGTTGTCACACCTGGCATTGGTATAATTTCTCCATCTATGTATTCGTTTTTATATTCTGCTGTTTCTTCGAGTTCTAAATATTCTTCTTTTGTATAGCGGCGTGTTTCTGTTTGTACTATCATATTATTTAACCCTGAATTGTAGGAATGATGGCGAGTCTGCTATTTTTACTCATGTTTAATTGTAGCATTTATTTTGAATATGGTTCGGTTACAGAACATCGTTTCCGAGTCAAGAAGGATTTAGCGGAAAATCCCTCTTTTAAGAATTATATTTATGAAGTAATTGAGCAAGCTTATGTAGATGCTAGGAAATTGGCAATTAAAGAAAGTAAAAATGCTAAATTAGGAATTAGGAAACCTGCTGAAAAAGAATATCCTTTTGATTGTCCTTTTTCTATAGAACAATTATTAGATGAAGATTTTTATGGGAGTTAAATTGGTAGTGTCAACTTAACGAAAAATGGGCGGTTAGAAACCGCGTCTACACAGGCAAAACCCACACTTCGACAAGCTCAGTGACCACCTGCGTGGGTTTCAAAACCTTGATTTTTAATTAGTCCGCGTAGGCGGACTTGGCCTGTTTAGCCGCGAATTCTATTCGTTAGGGCTTTAAGTTTACACTGGTGGGCAATGCCTTGTACTTGTCGCTATTTATACTCACTCAGGCGGTTCAAACATAATCTGAAACACGCCATTAGGAATAAACCGCCGCAAAAATCTCAAATGATCATCAGCATCTTGACGGTTAGCAAATCGAGCTACAGTATAGGGTTGACAGCTATCTAAAATCCTGACAATCAACCAAGGATGATAAATATTTTTGCGTCTCAGCTGCTTTGGCTTGACACATTCGGGGGCATTTAGTTTTATCATGGTAAATATCCTGGTTCTAGGAAAACAGAGGTCAGCAAGAAGCCTCGGAAACTTGATTGCTGACTTCTGACATAATTTTTACATCGGCTAATACATCTCTACAGTCCTCATCGTCGCCTGAATGATGAGGACTTTGTACTGTCAAGATTCATACTTGACTATTACCTGAAGAAGATGTACTCTTGCAGTATGAAGACAAATCCTATAAAATGTCAATTAAAGATTTTTACTTTCTTCCTCGTTCTCGTATCGGAAACCAGACCTCTCCGCTACTATCTCCAGTAGCTTAGAAGTAGGGAGGGATGGTGTACGGTGTCCGATTTCCCAATCACTAACAGTTCCTTGGCGTACACCTATCAAATCACCAAACTCTGTTTGATTTAAACCAAGATGCAACCGTAGTGCTTTGATTAACTCAGCTTTCCACACTACCGTATTTCTTTCACGCTGAACTTTGAATTTATCAGGAGGTTTAACAAATCTCACTTGCTGCTGTGCAAAATCTACATCTTCCACCCGATAACCGGCTTGCATCCAAGCGGTAGCTTGCAAAGCACCTTTTTTGCGGTTACTCCACCAAGCGCGGTTAATTTTGGCTGAGTCGGGTAAGGTGTGATTAATTAAAGTTTCAATTTCAGCAAATGAGAGAATAACGTCATTTTGCTGACAGCCACGTAAAAATTCTAGGAGTGGCTGATATTTGCTGCCCTCCCTCATATTAGTTGATTTCTCCTGATTCCATGCGCTCTACACAAGAGCAAACCATTATGCTATCTCAGGATGGTAGCGAAAATAAAGAAGTTGCTCAATTTTATTAGCCTTGACGAATAGAAGTCGCGGTTCATCTTGCACACCAAGCAAAACCTACTTGCATGGGTTAACAAATTTTGACCTGTTTTTAGTCAGTAATTTTTGAATAATTTTTAACCTAAACCTAGAAATTGGGAAATTAAGGGCAAAATTTTACTACATTGTTCAACCAAACTAGCTGCACTGGGTAAACTGGTAAATATTCCTTTGAGCGCGTCAATGGCTGTTTCTGCTAAATCTTGCTTTTCTTGGGGACTTTGTGCAGCTTCAGCTAATACTTTTACTTGCTTGAGTGCCTTTTCTTTATTTTTTGGTGTTAAATCAGTATCCGCTTCAATTGCTGTCTGTAATTGCGTTAATAATTCTTTGATTCCTGGCTTTTCTGGTTCTGGTGAATTTGGTAATTGATTAATAACATTTGTCACCGTACCACTAATATCTATTTCTCCTAAATTTAAAGCCTGTCCACTAGCATTAAAATCTCTACCGACAGTACCAATTTCAATTTTACGGCTGGAATCATTGCTGTTATTCATGTTTTGATTCTCCTGTGTGTTATAAATATTTATTGGCTGAGACTTTGATAATTCAATAATCATCTCTGAAATTTTTGCACTCTGTTGACGATGGAAAAGTATTTCATCATCTTTTGCTTTTAATAGTGCTTTATACTGTTCCTCTACTGTTGATACTGTTGATTTATTTCTACGAAGAATGATTCTTCTATTAGAATTGTTTAAATTATTTTTCCAACCCATGCCGTCTCGAAAAATTAGATTGGTAGTATTTAAATATTCTTCAAATAATTTAGTAAATTCTTCTGGTTTAAAATCTCCACTGCTAGGACGACGTTCTCTATCATCAGTTCCAGCTTTAGGATTTTCTAACAAATAAACAAAGCGACAATCTACATTATCTAATTTGGTTAGATTATCAATATTCCAACCTTCTATACAAATACCTGTCATTTGGGAATGAGTAAAATTAGTGCCTATAGCTTGAGTTAAAGTTAAGTTTGCCCATTCTAAACAAGCTCCTTCAAAAGTAGCTTCCCTAATATTGGCTTCCTTCAGATTAGCATATTTTAAATCTGCACCTTTGAGATTTGCACCTTTGAGGTTTGCACCAATATAAAATTTTTCTCTACCATTTCCAGTAACTAATAAATTAATAACATTTTGATCAGTTAAGATTGTTCCATCCACTCTAGCATATTTGAGTAGCTTTGTTTCATAAAAACAAGTGTGAGTCAAATTAGCATTTCTAAAATCAGTATTTTTTAAAGTTGCACCAGTAAAATCAGCATCGGTTAAATCAGCACTGCGAAAGCTAGTTCCTTGTTTGGTAACAAGAATAGTAGCAGCTAAGTCTAGCCAAGCATCTTGCTCATTTTTATCTTTGTGAGTCAAAGGAAGGTAAATACTAAATACTATGAATCCAACAGTTAAAATTAGAGCAATTCCAATATTTGTGGGCGCAGCACTAAGATTAGTAAAGATTTTGGGTAAGATAATCACAATTATAAATAATACAAAATAGATAATTATATAGGTAAATATCAGAGCTATTAACGCTGCTTTTAAATCTTGACGAATATAAAAAGTGAAAAAAACTACCACGAGAATTAGAGAAACTATACCAGTTAATATGTTTCCAGAACTTGTAATGTCAAAGATTTTTGCTACTGATAAACCAAGGCTGAGTGAGTGAATTAGTGCTACTGTTAACGGTAACAACATGACCATAAACAAAGCAACTACCCATCGTTTCTGTACTCCAGCTTTAGCACCTCTAAAATTAGCACCTTTGAGGATGGCATTACTAAAATCTGCCCCTCTAATATCTGCTTTACTAAAGTTTGCACTAGTTAGGTTTTGACCTTTAAAAGAACGACCTCGCAAATTTTGACCTGAGTAATCTAGCGGCATAACTGGGTTAGCGGCTTGTTATTGACTAGATTTTATACAAATTACTCAGTAATTGCCAGTATTTTGTCAAAATTTGCTTAAGTTAATATATTGCAATATTCTCATAGCACTCCACCCCTAGCTGCTATCTGCAAGCGATGAGGGAACGGGTTTATGAGTTTTTTGGTTCTGGTTGATTTTTATTGAACTAGAATTACTACAATTAGGGTTGATGCTGGATAATGGGAAAGCCTTGAAATTTTTATCAATCTAGCCCGGAACAAAAGAACTAATCACTATGCGAACTCACTATTGCGGCGAACTCCGAACTGAACATATTGGAGAAACAGTTACCTTATACGGATGGGTAGACCGTTACCGCGATCATGGGGGCGTGACTTTTATAGATTTACGCGATCGCTCTGGGCTAGTGCAAATCGTTAGTGATCCCCAACGTACTCCTGACTCATATCAACAGGCTAGTAACCTGCGTAGTGAGTATGTTGTCCAAATCACTGGTAGAGTAACGCAACGTCCCCCAGAATCCCTCAATCCCCGCATTCCCACAGGCGAAGTTGAAATTTACGCAGATCAAATTGTCCTGCTGAATGGCATTAATAAGCAATTACCTTTCCAAGTCGCCACAGGTAATAATGACCCGGTACGGGAAGATTTACGGCTAAAATATCGTTATCTAGATTTGCGGCGGGAACGAATGGCGCAAAACTTACAACTGCGTCATCAAGTCGTGAAAGCGATGCGCCGTTATTTGGAAGATTTAGAGGGTTTTATTGAAGTCGAAACCCCGGTTTTAACTCGTTCCACCCCAGAAGGTGCAAGAGACTATATTTTACCGAGTCGGGTAAATGCTGGTGAATGGTTTGCGCTACCCCAGTCACCGCAACTATTCAAACAAATCCTCATGGTGTCTGGTTTTGACAGATACTATCAAGTAGCGCGATGCTTCCGTGATGAAGACTTACGTGCTGACAGACAGCCAGAGTTTACCCAGTTGGACATGGAAATGAGTTTCATGTCTCAAGAGGAAATCATCGAACTGAACGAAAAGTTAGTCTGTCATATCTTCAAAGCTGTTAAGGGTATTGACTTACCCCGTCCCTTCCCCCGTCTCACCTACGCAGACGCGATGAGTAAATATGGTAGTGATAAACCAGATACTCGCTACGGTTTAGAGTTGGTGGACGTTTCCGACGTGTTGAAGGATTCCGGTTTTAAGGTATTTCGGGAGGCGATCGCCCACGGTGGTATAGTGAAAATCCTCCCCATTCCCGAAGGTAACGATAAAATCTCCAACGTCCGCATTAAACCAGGTGGAGACATCTTTAAAGAAGCAGCAGAAGCCGGTGCAAAAGGTTTAGCTTATATCCGCGTCCGAGAAGATGGGGAAATCGACACCATCGGCGCAATTAAAGATAACCTCACACCCGAACAAAAACAAGAAATTCTCGATCGCACAGGTGCAAAAGCCGGTCACCTATTATTATTTGCTGCGGCTGATGCTTTTACTGTCAATAAAACCTTAGATAGATTGAGACAATTTATCGCCAGAGAATTTAATTTAATTGATTCCGAAAAAATCAATTTACTTTGGATTACAGAATTTCCGATGTTTGAGTGGAATGCTGACGAAAAACGTCTGGAAGCCTTGCACCATCCCTTTACCGCCCCCTATCCCGAAGATATTCACGACTTAAAAACCGCCCGCGCTCAAGCTTATGACTTAGTATTTAATGGCTTTGAAGTTGGTGGTGGAAGTCTGCGGATTTATCAACGGGAAATTCAAGAACAGGTATTTGAAGCCATTGGTTTATCACCAGAAGAAGCACAAAGTAAATTTGGCTTTTTGTTAGAAGCTTTTGAATATGGTACACCTCCTCATGGTGGTATTGCCTATGGTTTAGACCGCTTGGTAATGTTGTTAGCTGGAGAAGAATCAATTCGTGATGTCATTGCTTTTCCCAAGACACAACAAGCACGCTGTTTGTTAACAGATGCACCTTCTGGAGTGGATGGGAAACAGTTGAAAGAACTTCATGTTGCTTCGACTTTTAAACCGAAAGTGAAAGAATAAAGT
>DATGXQ010000505.1:0-6139 GCA_035298905.1 Nostocaceae cyanobacterium
CTTGTCTCAGTTCTGAGGCATTTTGATTCCATCGCTCACATTCTACTTTCAGCATCCCTGTTTTGTTTTCGACTCAGCTCACTACCGTTAGTCTATTCCATTTTCTCGAAAAACTCCAGTTTTCAAGGTGGATGAGGTTTAACTGGAATCAAAGAGGTATTGTTAAAAATGAACTAGATACTAATGTACTGCATTAATCTCTTTTGGCTATAATCCTTGTGTGGGAAGAAGCGTTTCAGAGATACCGTGAAAAGTAATGTCTACATTTGGCATTTTGGCAACTAGCTAAAAAAGTATATTGATACATTGCAAACATTACCAAGATGTTTTATTTGTGATACAGGAGGCGGGTTGCAGCCCGTCTTTTTTATTGCTGACAATTTGGCATTTTGGCAGAAAATAGAAAAATTTTTGTGTTAGATTAAACAGCATTGACAGGACTAATGATAGCAATAACATCAGCACAGTTTAAAACCGTCTGCGTTAAATACTTCATTAGCTATCCTGCCAGCCTATAGAAATTTATTTTGTGCTATTTTTCCAGAGTCCAAGGTGTGTTTCCACTTTCAAGCTATTATTAGGACGGGATTAACTCCCGTCTTTTATTTGTAATTTAGGTTTCAGGGTTGGAATCTGTTGCTAAATTTTGAAGAAGAGTTTGACGCTCAATAATTGAGTGAATTATAGCGGTTATCGTTGGAAAGCAGTACATTAGTTGCCAGCCGCTATAATCTGAAGTGATCATCTTACAGCAGATTTCAGCTAAATGATGTACACATGTTAGGAACAAAGCCTGATGCTAAAAGACTTTCAACCCTGTTCCCTGTTAAGAGTTCCCTGTTCCCTGCTGTATAATTATCCTACAAAGAAAAAAATTAGTCTAAGTAGAGTAGTTGAATAAATTTTTGTCGTTATACCGTAAATATACTATTGAAATTATTGACCATACCAGTCAAAGTCCAAGGAAACGCAGAATGTTTCTCCTTTTCTCAAGGACTTGACAAGTAAAACTAGAAACCAGCCTCCTAACGGTAGATCGTATTATCAGTTTTTTGCAAATTTGCATACATCCTATAGGAAGATGCCTAGACAAAGCCAAAAAGTGTAAATTAGTGTGGGATGTTGTTATGCACTGGATTTATATCAAGGTTTGGTCGTGAACCAAACCTTTTTTGTCTTTATCTGACTGAAGAAGCAACTAGGCTGATAGATGTTTAGCAAAGCGTAAGATGATTAAAGTAGTTGTAGATTTCAACTACTATATCTTTAGATAGAGGCAATAGCAAGATTAGAACAAAAAAGTAGTCCGCAAAACACCAATGGTCACTGGGTCACTATTGGGTGTGTGTCCAGGTTCGATCAGATGAATGATGCCTGGTGTAACGCTAATATTGTCTGACACCCGGAAGCGATAAAAGGCTTCAATGTGAGTTGTTGTGCCTGGTTGTCCTCCAGCTTTCCCCAAACCACCATTAATCAAGTCAGGCACGTTAGAACCCTCTGGTAAGTCGCTACTGACAATTCTGGGTGGCTGTCCAACATAAATTCCCCCTAAGTTACCTCTACCAAATAAATCAGGGAAGTTGAGATAAACCATGTAATTGGTTGTTTCTACACTGCCTGATGCCCCCGGAATGCTAGAAGTTGTGTAACCACCCCAACCACCTAAGCTAATTCCTGATGTAATTTGCCAGTTTACAGAACCACCAAAAGCATTGGTGTTTAAAGGTTTGCTAATGCCTGGGTTCAAACCAGTTAAACAATCATCCCCGACAAAAGTCAACATACAGCCATTACGGGAGTAATTGTTGACGTAGTAAAGTGCGACATTAAGTGATTTGGAGGGAGAAACTAATAATTGTGTACCAATGGTGGTATTACCATCAAATAAACCACTACCTACACTGGGAAGTGAGGCTTGATTACTGGAATACAGTGCTTGTAAACTAGCGTTTTTGGTTATTTGCCAATCGATAGCTAAACCACCTTGACCAAATCCAGTGTTAAGAATTGGGTTTCTTTGTCCAAAGCGAGACAATGCACCGGTGGGTGGGTCTTCTACCGGACTCAGCTTGCGGAAATGGTTAATCATATCCATCCCGGCTGTACCAACTTTGACGGCTAGGTTGTCAGAAACTTGCCAGTTATAGAATAGGTCGGCAATAGTTGGGCTATAGGCAGGGTATTCATAACCAAGAATGACATCATTGTTAGAAATAGCAGCAATGTTGGCAGGGTTTGGGTCAAACCTGGGTGTGTTGCTGCCATTCATGTATCTGATGTTGGTTATGAGGTAGTTGCGCGGGGCAAATTGAGTAAAGAAAGTTAATACTGTTTTAGAAATTAAAGTGGTGTTTGTCCCTACGTCATCAGTGTCTTTGATACCGTCTCTGGGTGCAATATCACCCCGGTTACTATTACGGCCTTGAATACCGATGACTAATGTACCAAGAAGTTTGGTTGTAGGAGAAAATTGGTTGGCTTCTATTTCGGCGGTTTTGGCTTCTAGGCTATCTACTCTACCCCGTAAGGTGGCTAATTCTGCACTAAATTCTGATTGTAGTTTTTGTAGAGTTTCTAAATCTTGGCGACTGATATTTTCCTGACCAGTGGCGATCGCTAGTCTTTGAGTAATACTATCTAAACAAGCGTTGACACCAGCCGCAAATTCATAACGTGTTAAAGCCCGATTACCGCGAAAGGTGCTGTTAGGATAACCTGAGATACAACCATAACGTTCGACTAATGATTGTAATGCTTGAAAAGCCCAGTCTGTAGGCTGTACATCCTCTAATTGTGACACGGATGTGACTTGTGCGATCGCCTCTGTGTTGTCTACTTGAGGTTCTTTCTCCAGAAAGAAGTCCTTAGACGCATTTAATTTTATGCTATCGTCTATCCCTATGTTTTGCTGCACCTGAGTACTTACTGTATCCTGGTACTCTTGTGCGCTTACTTTCTCTGCTGTAGCGTTAAATGTCCCCAGTATCAGGTAGGGCAAGACCAAGGCTGGTAGATATTGGCCTTTAAGTATTTGCTTTTTCAACTTGTTACACCCCTCACATTAGTTACGACAAATGTTATCCTGAATTATTTAGTCATAACGGGGTAGATTTCCTGATATTTTGCAAAAATTTAAACTTAATTAAAAATAAGCACTTATGGTCAAGTTAAAAAAAGCCATGTATAAAAGTATGAAGTTTAAACCTAAATTCACCTTTCTGATTAATTAACTAGGTAAGATGGCACAGAAGTCGCATCAGCCCAGACCCAGAGGTGCAAAAATAAATCAGCCGCGTGCAGGTTCCATCGCCAAAATTACGAAAACGTCTCCCAAAAGAGAACGTCGGGGTAGTTGGTTATGGTCATTTTTCGCACTGTTGGTCTTATTCAGTAGTGCTGGTTTAATTACAGCTTTTGGCTGGATTAGTATTCTGTTGATCTTTAATCCAGAACAGGTGATTTGGTTGAATAAATTTTTACCAACCTGGGCGCAAATACCTTTACCTCAAGGGCAAAATCCCCAAACTCTCCAAGAAATTCAAGTTAGTCTTAATGCCGAAAAGCTGATCAGTGGGGAAACTTTTGCTTTAGATGGTGAGGAGAATAAATCTATTTTACTGCCAATTTTTCGCACCCGTCCGAATTGCCAAAGTGATTGTCAAGAATTGGTAGAACTCAGAGTTTATAAACGCTCAAAGAATAGTGATGTACAATCACAATCGACATCTGAATATTATTTAGTCAATCAGTTACCCATTGTTGGGTTAGAAGAATCTTTTGTTAAAGGTGTAGGGGAGATAGAAAATTTAGATGCCAAAGTGTATTTACCTGTGACTGAAATTGGTGCTTTTCCGGCTGCGACACTGTTACCGGGGAAATGGTTTTATTTGCAGGGTAAGTATTCACTCACAAATCAGGCGATCGCTTATGGTCAAATTATCCACTATGACCCAAATCAAAGCAACTTGCGACAAATATTAGCTTGGAAAAATCTGCATGGACAATTACCACAATGGCAACAGGTCACAGGTAATGCTACTAAAGAATTAGTGATAGATCAAACAGCAGGTTTAGAACCTCAAATATATGTCTATCAAGTCAAACCTAGCCCCATTAATAACAATTTTCTGCAACTGGAAGCAATTCAAATCAACACCCCTGCACTCAATGATTCTCAGTACCAAAAGGCTTTATTACTAGCCCGCAATGGTTTATGGACACCTGCTTTTACTTGGTTGAAAACTATCCGAAAACAGCGTAAATTCCCAGCCGCAGCCCAAGCACAAATGGATTTGATTCGCTTACATTCCCAACTGACCAAAACTCAAGCTGATCAAAGTTGGGCTAGTCCTAGTCAGCAAGTATTGGCAGATTTAATTGATGGACGTTGGGAAAAAGCTTTGCAAGTATTTAGTGCTTCACCCCAAAATACTCAAGAAGTTGTTAATTTATTAAAAACAGACCAAGGAAAATTATGGAAGCGGACTACAGCAGCTTTGCGGGTAAACCCTAATAAAAAAGAGGTGTTAGCCTGGGTAGCTTTGATGATAGCAGTACAAAGAGGAGAAAATCGGGCTAATTCTTGGTTAAAGGGACAACCGAATATTAATCAGGAAACCTTAGCTTATATTCAAGATTTACTCAAAATACTCAAAGGTGAAGTAATAGCAACTCCCGCCTTGATTTCTCATTCTAGCCAAATTGTCGGAACGGTCAAACCACTGACCCAAATTAAAAATTCTCAGTGGCTACCTGTCACTAACAAAACAGATTTTAAACTTACTAATAATCAAGCTTGGTATCAAATTGAGGTTAGTGCATTTTATGACGGCAGAAATTGGCTAAGTTATCCATTTACCAAACTTAAGCCACCTAAAACTCAAGCTAGTAAATTTTTCCGCCAGATTTTAGGAATTGAA
The DNA here is from genome assembly GCA_035298905.1 of Nostocaceae cyanobacterium. GTDB lineage: Bacteria > Cyanobacteriota > Cyanobacteriia > Cyanobacteriales > Nostocaceae > DATGXB01. The sequence goes on from DATGXQ010000505.1 coordinate 4,923, forward strand.
ACTGATGTAAATATTGAGATAGTTGTGCGGTCAGCAGATAACGAACAACAAATTACGACTGCTAATATTCAGGGTGTGCAATTACAGGGCGGGGTGCTGTATCTGTTAGCTGTTGGTTCTAAACTGCCCCAAGTTGCTAGTAATGTACCATCAAGTAAACCTTTAGCCTTAACTACTGGGGCTTTAACTTGGGTAGAACCATCACCAGTTACCATCCAACAATTATCTCAACAAAATCCCCAGTTAGCACAAATTGTACTTCCGACTGTATGGCGTACTTTACAAAAGTCTGAAGAAGTTCCCAGTTTTGCAGAACTACAAGCCCAAATGGGGGAATGGCCTGTACAGTTGATTGACCTTACTAATGATGGTCAACCAGAAGTTGTACTGACTACACAAGAAAATAACGGTAGTCAAGACTTACCCCAAACCCTAATTTTGTCCGGTGATGGTAAAGTGATTTATAGTGATTTTGCAGCTAAATCTCAGCAAAGATTAAAGGCGATCGCTCAACTAGCAGAAGAACAATCTTTAGCTTTACTGGTAGAAGAAGCTAATAAATACAGTTTAAAACGGTGGTCACAATCTAAACAAGGATTTGAATAGTCAGCCAAGCCAAAAATATGCTCTGATTTTATCTTAAGCGGTCTACAGCTGTACTTGGTGATGAAACTCCATAGACCGCAGTACACCTTGATGATTTGATTTTAAATTGATGATCCTATTGTTCTTGGTTATTAGCTTCTTGGCGTTGGCTTTTGAGATTTTGTAATTGCTGTAGTAAAGTGTCTATCTCAGCTTGCAGAGTCATAAACTTAACTTGCTGATCATCTTGATAGTACGCCTTGGTTAGCTTGCTAACCAAACTACTGTGGGATTCACAATTAGAAACACTGGATGACAAAGTAGACATAGTTATCTGTTTCCAAAACTCAACTCACACCATTTAAAATATTATAATAATGTAATCTTAAGCTTTATTAAATCTTCGTATACTTTTAATCACATACTCTAATAGGTTAGAGGTTTAGTGATAAGAGACGGCGATCGCTCCGGTTGTGTTCCGGCAGAAAAACGCGGTGTAAAGCCTCCGGCATAGCTTCGCTTACCGCGTAGCGTCTGTGCAAGGAGAGGGGAGAAGAAGAGAGGGGAGACGCGGTGTTCGCGTAGCGTCTGTGCAAGGAGAGGGGAGCTGAAGAAGTCCGTCCTGCCGGTCG
>DATGXQ010000506.1:0-8617 GCA_035298905.1 Nostocaceae cyanobacterium
AACTACCTCCGGGCAGGGGGAAAGTAACGCTTGGGGAGAGAACCACCTCTGGGTTAGACACCGCAAGGGATCTAATCTAAGTGGACTCGCTGAACCAAGAATCTGCGCTCCTTTAGGACGCAGAGTGTCAAATTAATCACATCTAGAAATATCTAGCATAGTTGCCCCTAATAAATTTGCACCATTGAGGTTTGCACCTTGCAGATTTGCACCTCTCAAGTTCGCACCTGTAAGGTTTGCACCTCCTAAATTTGCACCTCTTAAATTTGCCCAACTTAAATCAGTTTCTATGAGATTAGCTTCTGTTAAGTTTGCCCGAAATAAATATGCACCGCTCAAATGAGCTTTAGTTAAATTAGCTTTTGATAAATTAGCTTTATATAGGTAAGCACCTATTACTTCTGCTTCATATAAACTCGCTTCACTTAAGTCAGCAGTAATTAAATTTGCTCCCATTAAATTGGCAAAACCCAAGTTACTGCGGTTAAGTTTTGCACCCCCTAAATCTGCATCTCGCAAATAAGCATGACTGATATCTGAGCCGATTAAGTTAGTATTGGTAATAATCGCAAGTTTAAGATTAGCTGCACTTAAATTAGCACCAATTAAATTGGCTGCATTCAAATCTGCTTGTTTTAAATTTGCTTCGTGTAAATTAGCTAAACTTAAATTAGCTAAACTTAAATTAGCTTCAGTTAAATTAGCTTGATAGAGGTTAGCACTACTCAGTTCAGCCCCACTGAGGTTAGCGCGGACAAGTAAAGCCTGAGTTAAATCAACTTTGTTTAAATTTACCCCTTGCAGGTTTGCACCTCTGAGGTTTTCACCTTGCAGGTTGGTGGTGCTGAGGTCAAGAGAGGTTTGGGGGTTTTGCTTTCTCCACTCTATCCAAGTAACTGCACCTGCTTTAAGTAAAGCTAAATGCTCAAGATTAGCCATTTTTACTCCTTCACTCCTGACGCTTTCTTTGTGGTTCCCGACCTGGTACATTTTCAATTGCGGTTAAAGCGCCTGCTGCACCTGCGAGTATATCCCGTTCTTGTCCACCTAGATAAAGTCTGCCAAAACTCCCCACTGCTTGGACTTCTAAGATATTAATTGCGGCGGCTTTTTCTGCTTCGTTGGCTGCTAGTGCTGCATAAGCAGCTGGTTCTACTTCCAGGACATAGAGGGTTTGTCCGGCTAGAAGCAGTTGTCCTCTGCGGGTGCGGTTAATAAGTTGTGTTTGGTAAGCGTCTATATTGCGGATGATTTGGCTAGAAACCACACGGGGCTTCAAACATTCCTCTTTTTTTACTCCCAAGGTCGCTAAAATCGCTTGTCCTGCGGCTCGTGTTTCTCCTTGAGAACCGGAATGAACTTCTAATAAACCGTATAATCGTTCTACTACTTGCACCCCTGGACGAACAGAAGCGGCTTTTAGGGCTACATCGGTAATGCGGTTAATTTCTATCCCCGGAGAAATTTCAATCCATAGTGATGTATCCCCCGGTAATGGCAAAAAACCTTGGGCTACTGTTCCCATGTATGCTGCGTGTTGTGGTTGCAGGTTGTCTAGAAATACGAAACTGCGTAGTTCTACTCCCAAAGTTTTGCTCTCCAGTAGGTTATATCGCAATATTTGAGTTTATCGCTAAAGTAGGGTTATTTGTAATGTAACTGCCAAGATTTGGGTATGAAAATTTGTATTGTTGGTGCTGGGGCGATCGGTGGCTATTTGGGTGCTAAACTAGCTGTGTCTGGGGAAGAAGTAACTTTAATTGCTCGTGGTGAGCATTTAGCCGCAATCCAAAAAAATGGACTAAAACTGATTTCAGCAGACGGTTCTAGTCAAATAGTTACGACTTTAGCAACTGATGATTTTACCCAAGTTTCACCACAAGATGTAATTATTTTAGCAGTTAAAGCCAATAGCGTCGCAGCGATCGCTCCTGCTCTCCCTACCTTATATCATGACCAAACGATGGTAGTCACTGCCCAAAATGGTGTTCCTTGGTGGCATTTCCGGAAGTTTGGTGGGGAGTATGAAGGTACAAGCTTACAATCAGTTGACCCCGAAGGAATTATAGAAAAAAATATTGATATCAATCGGGTAATTGCTTGTGTAGTTTATCCTGCTGCGGAAATTGTAGCACCAGGCATCATTAAACATATAGAAGGCGATCGCTTTACTCTTGGTGAAATCGACGGTTCTAAAACCGAACGTCTGCAACTATTAGCCCAAAGTTTTAAACAAGCGGGATTAAAAGCCCCGATCCGCAATGAAATCCGCCGGGAAATCTGGGTAAAATTATGGGGAAATCTAGCATTTAACCCGATTAGTGCCGTAACAGGTGCAACTTTAGCAGATATTGCCCAAAATCCCCTGACTCGTGAACTAGCCAGAAATATGATGTTAGAGGCAGAGGCGATCGCACACAAACTAGGGATCAATTTTGGGATCACATTAGAACAGCGCATAGATGGCGCACAGAAGGTTGGCGCACATAAAACCTCAATGTTACAAGACATCGAAGCCGGAAAACCCACAGAAATCGAGGCCATAGTCGGTGCAGTCGTCGAACTAGGTCAACTCACCCAAACACCCACACCCCACATTGATGCACTCTACGCCAGCGTTAAGTTATTAGAAATTACCAAACAAAAGATATTGATCTAAAACTAGACTTTCCATCTATCTTTACCCGATCATGAAGAATGATTAAGAAAAAACGGTGTAAAGAGGAACATGCTTCTAGCAACTAACAACATCATTATCAACTGGGATTTAGTCAATACCTGCTTACAATTTACTGCTTGGGGCTTATTCTCCCTTTTACTGGCAGAAATTCTCAGAGACATTTATCACGCCTTATGTCACCAAGTCCCCTTGTTAGCCAAATGGCACAACAAACACCATGCGGCTTATAAACGGGATTTATCCATAGTTTCCCTCAAAGTCTACCAAGAATCCCAACTGTATCATGACATTGTAGAATCAAGTTTATTGGTAGTCATACTAACCGTACTGGCCTTACTTGTGCAACAATGGGGTTTATGGCTGGGAGTCGCTTATGCTATCACCTTTCTATATGGTGCATCTTTGCGTTACTTTCAAGGTACAATTGACACAGATTACAACCACCTACCAGGCCCTTTAGAAACAATCCCTTCCCAGTGGTTAGTAAATCGCACCTATCACTGGCGGCATCATTTTGATGATGTCAACGCCTATTACAGTGGAGTTACTCCCCTTGTGGATAAAACCTTGGGTACAGCGCTTTCCCTGAAAGGAAAAACCGTTGCTTTAACTGGTGCGTCTGGTGCATTAGGACAAGCCTTAACTACAGAACTAATTAAACACAACGCCAAAATTATCGCCTTAACCACCAATCCTGATAAGATACAGATCCAAACAGGTTTAAAAGTGCTGAATTGGCAATTAGGTAATGAAGCGGAACTAAAAGAAAGCTTACAGAAGGTTGATATCCTGATTATAAATCATGGAGTGAACGTTTATGGCGATCGCACATCAAACGCCATTAATAACTCCTACGAAGTCAACACATTTTCCGCTTTAAAATTAATCGATATTTTCCTCACCACAGTCACCGGTCCAGATGCTAAAGCCACCAAAGAAATTTGGGTAAATACATCAGAAGCAGAAGTTTCACCCGCCTTAAGTCCACTGTATGAACTCAGCAAACGAGCATTAGGAGATATTGTCACCCTCAAAAGATTAGATAAAACTTGTGTAATTCGCAAATTAATTTTAGGGCCTTTTAAAAGTCAACTTAATCCCTATGGTGTCATGTCATCCCAACAAGTGGCCCGCGCCATTATATTTTTAGCAAAGCGGGATTTTCGTAATATTATTGTCACCATCAACCCCTTGACTTACCTGCTTTTTCCCCTAAAAGAAATTAGCACCTCACTCTACTATCGCATTTTCAGCAAAGCAACCAAAAGCTAATCAATTTAATCAAACTTTTGTGGGTTGGGCATTTTGCCCGCCCTATGTATTTATTCTGATTAAGAATGACTTTCACCAGACTTATATTTAGTCCCATCAGGCATAATTGCACCTTCTAAAAAAGCACCAGCTAACTCAGAAATATTTACCCTAGCATTTTTTAAATTTGCCCCAGTTAAATAAGCACCATGCAGATTTGCACCACTTAAATTCGCATTTCGCAAATTAGCACCACTCATATTTGTATTACTCAAATTTGCACAAATCAAATTTGCATGACTTAAATTAACACTACTCAGATTAGCTTGAGTTAAATTAGCAAAACCTAAGTTAGCATGACTAAGATTTGCTGCACTCAATTGAGCTTGAGAAAGTTTAGCATTATCTAAATTGGCATGACTTAAATTAGCATTACTCAAATCTGCTCCCTGCAAATTAGCTGCACTTAAATTTGCTCTAGGAAGATTAATATTAATTAACTCTGCTCCCGGAACATCTAAACCTCGCAGTGATACATTATCCTCATTCAAATCTTGTAGTGCTAAAATTCTCGCATAACTAACTTTGATATTATGTGCGGCATCAACCTGACTCCAAGCTTGATAATGAAACTGCTTACGTCTGCTAGGAGTTTCTTTAATAAAAATCACCACGGCTACTATTAAACTAATCGCATCTGCACCATTTAAAATTTCTGCTAATAAAGTATTTTCATCAGCATTGACATAAATTACTATAAACACAATGGTGGCAATAGCAACTACTAACCACGTTGGTAAATTCCAGAAAATATCCAAGCTTTTTTTCGGAATCTCTCTCCCTAATTTTACCCATTTATCTAGGTTTGAAGAATTTTGTACTTGTGTATAAATCTCTTTGATTTGCTGGAAAGATTGTTTAAATTTTTCTCCCCAATAATTTGCATCTAATGGCTTTGGTTGTGATTTTGCTTGAGATTGTGCTTTTTCCTCCCGAAAACCATTTGCAGCAGCATTGTCGCCAGATTCTTTTAACATCAAACTTGTAATCAATTTATAAGCTTCTACCCAAGCTTGTTTAACTTCTGGTGTCCAATCTGCCTGAAGATATTGTTCAAAAGTAGTTAACAAAACTTTGCCCACAGCAGGATAATATTGTGCAACTGCTCCATAACCAATATGTCTTTTTCCTAAAGCTTGCAGTACCGGAATTAGAGATTCTGGAGTCCTTAAACCTTCAACTACCAATACTAAAGAATTTAATAGCTTTTTCTCTTGAGTTGCCATATCAATTGTAGAAAATAGAGGCTTTACTTCTGGATAAGCTATAAACAAATTTTCGTAGAAACTAGCTACAAAATCATCAGCATTAGGTTTGATTTTTTCAAAACTTTGTTCGATAATATCAATGTTTAGCGACATTTTCTATTCCTCATTAATCAACTGTAAGTATTTAGCTATCAGTAATCAGCTGTCAGCTAAAACCCTATTGAAAAATTAATTTTCTGTTTAGTAGTTTGATAAGTTTATCTGTTAAAGACCAAATTACCCACTAAATCTGCTCAAAGCTGCTCGCTGAAAGCTAAATACTTATGCTCAACTAAATCAAGGCTGCAAAGTTTTATTTTCCTTTTCTATTTGACGAATTGCTTCTAGTAAATCTCTCAAAATCAAGTTTACTTTACCACTTAATTTCTTGCGGCGGTTGCAATAGGTTGAACGTTTAAGTTAGCAACCAGTCCATAGGTTGAAATATAGTCTTCAAATTCCTGTAAATCGACAGTTCCATTCTTATCTGCATCCAAAAGATTGAATAAATAAGCAGTAATATACCTCCTCACATCTTCAGGACTACGTTCACCTACTGTCAAATCTTCAATCATTCCCAACAATTCAAAAATCTCATCTTTATCTAGTGCCTTACTGCCATCTGCATCTAGTTTAGTGAACAGCTTCCTAACATCTTCTATGGCTATTCTCGATGAACGCATAGTTTCCCTTAATAACTCATTATTGAAGGCGTTCATAAACAGGATTTGCTCTATAACAGGAATACAGAAGAAACCTAAAGCCGCCCAAAAAATCCCATACTTAAGTAATTCTGGATTGCCAGTTGTATTCACACCGCTAAACAGCGCAGCCCATAAAAAGAAGTTAGGATTAACGAGTAAAATATAAGCATCCTGAACTTCAGCCGGAATTAACTTTAACTTGCTTTTGGCAAATATTGATGTGACTACGGCAGAGCCACGCATACCAATAAAAATGAGTATGGCTATAGCAAATTGTTGGAGGCACGCTAGAGAATTTTTAGTGTTATTAGCAGTAAATAAATCAGCTATCAATGTAGATGGAGTAAACTGAAATCCAGTTACAAAAGCCATGAAAGCTACAGCTAAAACACCAATAAATTTCCAATTCTTACTGTGGTAATTTGACTCTACAGGTGATTTATTACGCCAGACTTGAGCGATTAATCCTGGGATTGCTAAACCGGCAAACAAAATAAAGAAGAAGAATTGTAGACTATCAGTTTTAATGGGTAATTTAGAGAAGTAGATTGTGGCGAGTAAGGCGATAGGCGCGATTATTGATAATAACCTAGATAAAACGGCTGCTGGATAAAGATTACCACCCCAAAGGATGGATAAAACTGGAGAAGTTAAGGCTGGTGGAAGCATCCAAAATATTACCCAAGCTACTTTATATAAATCTTCTGGATTGTTATACAACAAACCTGAGAAAATTAATAGTAGCCCAATTCCCCACCTAGCCAACATCCATAAATTGACTACATTTTTTACAGTAGCAGAAACTTTGCGCTCACTTGCTGCAAAGTCAATATCTAAGTATGTATAAAAAGTGGAAAGTCCTAAGCAAGCAACAATTACAGCAATAAACAAAGGAGAAGGAATATTAAAAGGTATAGCGGTAACTGCTCTGACTAAAGTACCAATTAAGAAAGCTATGGCATAGATTACAATAGCCCAAATAATTGAGTTGTCATTGATTTCTTTTCGCAGAGATGCTGTACCACTAGATTCTTTATCTCGGAACTTAACTAGCTCATCTCGACTCAGTGCTTTACCATTAGGTAATTTTAAATGTTTATAGGCGTGTGGTGGTAAATTGCTGAGATACAGGGCTAAAGGTTCTAAAACGTATTGATGACATACCACCAAAACATTTTCCCCTCGTTCTAGGTGTGGTACAACTCGTTCTTCATAGAAACGTGCAGCTCTGTCATAAACTTGACCTATTTTTTCTCCTGCTGGTGGGGCTTCGTTGTGGGAATGTAACATTTCCTCAAAGCCTTCATAGCCAAGGGCTAGACGCAATAAATTTAGGTTTCGACCAGCAAAAATTCCAAAGGATTTTTCGCTAATACGATGGTCAATATTTATGGGTACATCAGGTGATTTCAGTGCTTGACTAATGTCTAAGGCTATTTCACAAGTTTGTCTAGCCCGTCGCATGTGGGATACATAAACTACATCAAATTTGACATTTTTGTTTTTCAGGTCTTGACCTGCGCGACGTGCTTGCAATTTACCAAATGCTGTCAACTCAACGTCTAAAACCCCTGCAAAAATATTGCGCTCGTTGCTGGTACTTTCACCGTGCCGAATAAAGTAGACTTGTCCTTGTTGCTGGCTTTTTCCTGTAGCATCAGCATCGGCTACAGAAACATTATTAGAGTTAATGTTGTTATTCACAAGAAAATTCCTGAAAGTCTAGCACTTGAAAATAATTCTAATGCCACAATTTCTAGGCTTATTCAAAGAAATATTAAGATAATCTCCAAATATTGTGGCTGAACTCTCAAAATGTCAACCAAGCTTAAGATTATCGCTGTTTAATCTATATTTCTATCTTAGGTAAGATTGACTTAGATAACATTCCATGCACCCCCTTTTGAGGACTATTGACAACTTGAGTAATATGAAAATTTACCGCTAAACTGCATAACACATAAGCATCTTCTGGTGATAAATCCATAAACCGATTAAGAAAATCAATCATATTTTTTAAAGCTAATTCCAATGCATCATCTAAAGTTTGAGCAAAACCCATAGTGATAAAATCTGTGGGGGTTTCTGCTATGGGTGCGGAGAGTTGTAAATCTTTGCGGAGTACAAGTTTAATTCTGCCATTCATGGAAGTTTCAATGGCTGTGACATTGACTTCTCCATCCCCTTGTGCAGAATGGCCATCACCTAAAGAAAATAATGCACCAGGTAAAAACACAGGTAAAAATAATCTAGAACCTGCTTGTAGATGGCGGTTGTCAATATTTCCACCATACAAACCAGGAGGAATGGAATTGCGGGAATTTTCTGGTGTAGCGACTCCTAAAATCCCAAAAAAAGGTTGAAGGGGAATTTTAATTTGTGACCCTACTGGAAATTCAGCGTAATTATTTTCTAAATTGAGGTGAATAAATCTTAATGCAGGTTGGGAAAATTGTTGCGGTAATGCTCCCCAACCTGCACGAATAGCGTTAAAACCCACAGGTAAACGGGGAGAAATGGCTTCTAGTTGCACTTCTAAAACATCTCCTGGTTCTGCATCCCGGATGTAAATTGGCCCTGTAAGTAAATGTGGACCTCCGGCAATTTTGCGTTCTGGAGGTAAGTTTTGACAAATGTCTAAAAACTCTGGGGTAATAAATTCTGGTGGTGCTTGG
>DATGXQ010000507.1:0-8346 GCA_035298905.1 Nostocaceae cyanobacterium
GGGAGGGGAGAGGGGAGAATTTTTTTGTCCCCGCGTCCCCGCGTCCCCGTGTCTCTTATCTCCGTGTCCCCGCGTCTCCGTGTCCCCATGTCTAGAGCATCTCTTTTGCAACTCTGCCCCTTTGTCCTAACCCTGTTCTCTTTCCCTACAGCTACACCCTAATTATTATTGATTTATGCGAAAACTTTACTTTTTATTACCTGGAACTAGCGGAAAATTTGCTTGTGGCGGATTATGGGCAGAATTAAAAACATTTAATTTGGCTCAACAAGTTTGTCAGGCAGAAGTTGTTACTTATCGGCAACGAGAAGAGGGTAAGCTTTATTTAACTGATTTGCTCACAAGTCAAAACTTAGATGAGGTAATTTTTATTATTAGCTGGGGCTTTGATGTTCCTCAATTAGTCAATTTACTTCAAGAGTATAATGTGGTTTATCATGCCCATAGTGCTGGTTATAATTTTACTATTCCTGCGAGTATTCCCATTATTACAGTTAGCCGTAATACTATGGGCTATTGGGGACAGAAATCACCTCATTCTTTAATTTACTATCTACCAAATCAAATTTCTGATGAATTTACTAACTTAAATTTACAACGAGATATTGATGTTTTAGTTCAAGCCCGGAAATCCTCTGAATATTTAATTAAAGATTTAATTCCCGCTTTACAAAAAAAATGTCAAGTTGTGGTAATTAATTCTTATGTAGAAGATTTACCTGGCATGTTTAACCGGGCTAAAGTTTATCTTTATGACTCGGCTGAATATTGGGCGCAGCAAAATGTTAGTGAAGGCTTTGGACTGCAACCAATGGAAGCTTTAGCTTGTGGTTGTCAAGTTTTTTCTAGTGTCAATGGGGGTTTATCTGATTACTTAGATCCTGGCTTTAATTGTTACAAAATTGCGGGTTATGCTTTAGAATATGATGTGCAAAAAATTATCAAAGTATTGCAATCTACTGTATCATTAACTTTACCAGTAGAAGTTCTAACAGAATATCGGAGTGAAAATATAATTAAAAGATTGAATATTATTTTAGCAGAGATTAATGAATTTTTTGACCGTAAACAGAATTATTCAACAAAAATTAAAGATTTAACAAGAATACGTTTAACCAAATTATTAACCAAGAGAATTATCGGAAAATTTCGTCAAAAATATTTTCTCGAATGAAAAACTAAGCACAGAGAGTAAAGCATGAAGCGGCGGTTATTAGTGACTGGTGGGGCTGGATTTATTGGAGCTAATTTTGTGCATTATTGGTGTCAGGTGCATCCAGATGATCAAGTGGTGGTATTAGATGCTTTAACTTATGCGGGAAATCGTCGCAGTTTAGCACCTTTGGAGGAACAAGAAAATTTTCGGTTTGTACAGGGGGATATAGGCGATCGCGCTCTTGTGGATCAGTTATTATTAGGTGAGAATATAGATACTATAGTCCATTTTGCCGCCGAATCCCATGTCGATCGCTCCATTATCGGCCCTGCTACTTTTATTCAAACTAATATTGTCGGAACTTTCACCCTTTTAGAAGCTTTTCGTCACCATTGGGAAGCAAAAGCACAGCCAAATAATTATCTTTTTCTGCACATTTCTACTGATGAGGTTTATGGAAGTCTCAAACCAAATGACCCACCATTTACCGAAACTACACCATACACTCCCAACAGTCCCTATTCTGCTTCTAAAGCTGGGAGTGATCATTTAGTTCGTGCTTATTATCAAACTTATAAATTACCAACAATTATCACCAACTGCTCAAATAATTACGGTGCTTTTCAATATCCAGAAAAGTTAATTCCCCTCATGTTTGTTAATATTCTGTTGGGTAAACCCTTACCGATTTATGGTGATGGCACAAATATCCGAGATTGGATTTATGTTCTTGATCATTGTCGTGCTTTAGATTTAATTATACAACATAATCAGCCAGGTGAAACTTATAATATTGGCAGCAATAATGAAATAGAAAATATTAGACTGGTGAAAATTCTTTGTCAAATGATGGATGAGTTAGTCCCAGATTTACCTGTCCGTCCATCGGAAAAATTAATTACCTTTGTTAAAGACCGACCGGGACATGATTGGCGCTATGCTATTGATGCCACTAAAATTAAAACTCAGCTTGGTTGGCAACCGCAAGTTTCTATTAATGAAGGTTTGCGCTTGACTGTAGAATGGTATCTCAAAAATCGTGATTGGTGGCAACCTTTATTATCAACAGAATACCAAGCTTACTATCGTTAAAATTATTCATAGGGTTGTTCTGGTAATTGAGCAGATGGAAATATCACATCTTCGTAAATATCAGTAACAGAACATTTAAAATCCACACTTGCTAAATAGATTGTATCATTTTCTCTATAAGGATAAAGAACAAATTGTCCCTCTGAATTACGACGGAAAACTTCTACATTGATCCGGTTTTGACTGACTAACACATATTCCTGTAATGAGTCTAAGTGTCGATAGTCCGCAAATTTATCACCTCTATCAAAAGCTTCTGTCGTAGGAGATAAAACTTCTATAATTAAACAGGGATAACGCAAAAAACTATCAAAATTTCTATCTCTTTGATCACAACTAACTATCACATCAGGATAATAGTATATATTTAGTTTTTCTATATATGATTTAGTATCGGAAAAGTAAGCCTGACATTTGCTTCTACGTAGATGATTTCTGAGCATAGCAAAAATATTTCCAGTAATAATAACATGATTTTTACTTGCACCAGCCATTGCATAAACTTGTCCCTGTCTATACTCATGCTTAATGGGACTATGTTCTTCTGCTTGGAGGTATTCTTCAGGAGAGATGTAGTTGTATTCGGGAGTGGCAACCATTTGTCATCACCTTATGTTATTACTTCATATCTATTTTAACCGCTTCAAGAGTCGGGTAACTAGATTAAGTTTAGGGAATGAAGCTTTAATCATCCAGTCATCTGGTGAAAATTAAAGATGCGTTACCCGTCAACCTTGTAGAGACTGCCCGTGGAAAATTTCTACATTCTTTGTTGTAGATATATTCAATTTTTAATTTTTAATTTTTAATTTCCTAGTTTTGCTGCCAGATGCGTCTATTAAGATTCAAATCTTCCACAATACCCAGCATTAATAGTATATTTTCATAGTATTCGCGCATAGGTGCAAAGCTTAACATAGATGTGAATAGCCGAGGCTCAAAAATATCATCTGCATATTCAATGCCAATATAGATCATATTGTCTATAAAGGAGACATAAATGTTTCTACGAGCTTTTTGTCTAAATTTAACTAATTTTTGCATTAAGTTAGTAGATAGAACATATCTAGCCTCAACTTGGTCATTAGCGTAGACTGTAAAATACTGATTAAATTTAGGATCTTCTAGTTTAACTATTTGTTTAGTTCCTTTAGGTAAAGCATTAATATTGATGTTAACAAGATTTGGGAGAACTATAGTTTGAGATTTTAGAGTTTTAGGGAAATTTGCTTGAAAAAATAAACCTTTAAAGACTAATTTTCTAGTTACTTCATTATATAATACTTCTTCCTGAAAACTTTGATAATCAATTTTTCTACCAGTCAGCATTTTACTGATTATGTAGGGTCCACCTTTGAAAGATTTGAAGATTAAAAGAATTACATATAAAGGCAACAGAAAACCAAAAACCATTCTCCGTATTAATTTAGGTACATTAGCGGAGGTCAGCATTCTCATGTGTTCTGGAAAATCTAGGTATTTTACCCAAGTGTGTTCGATTTCAAATTGAGCAGTAATTTCGGAAAAATAAATAGGAATTTCGTTAACAGTCCCATAGATGCAATCATTTTGAGTAATTTTATTAGCTTTTAATAAGCTTTGAAACATTTGGCTGTGAGTAAAGTTAGACATTACATATCTATCATTTTCTGTTGTGGCGATGCTGGAGTATTTTAGGGAACGATTAGTATTAATAAAATCGAAAATCTTTTGAATTATCTTGGATTGAAAGCCTCTAGAATATGTTTCGGTGGATGATGTGTAGAAGGCAATCCATCCCCATATACATCCTAAAAATAGGAGTAAAAATAAAAATATTAATTGTAAGGGTACGCTAATTTTGTCAATAACTAGCATCCTGATAATTATGTCTAAGAGCAAAATTTTAATATTACCAAAAAATACTAATCCTACAATAATACCGACAACTGTGATAGAGATTAGTATTTGTTTTCTAGTTGATTCTAAATTTTGTAAGTCACTTAATAAGTTCTGTTGACAAAAAGTTTTAAACTCTTCTAAATTTTTCATTTTCATCTCAACAGAAGCCGTTTGGCTGGGTGTTGAGTTAGATTGATTTTGTATTGAGTTAGTAGGTTGAGGAGTGGAAGATGATGCAGGGATTTCGCTTTCTGGTACTAAGGTGGGGAGAAATCTTTTTGCCCAAATACTGGTTGCTTCTTGCTGACTTGTGGTAAGCTGTTCGCAAAGAGCGATCGCCTCTTCTAACTGTTCATTCCCTTTATAAGCTTTTACTAGCCACATCTGACCTTGAGTGTAATTACTTACTTGCTGATCACCTCGCTGGCAAAACTCTTCTAAAGCTTGAACTGCTTCAGCATAACGTTTAAATTTTAACGCTTTGTTCCCAGTACTTAATAACTCAGCTGCTTCTTCTGGTTCTAAAGGTGGTTTTGCAGGTGTTGGTGCTGGAGAAGATTCAGTATTAAGAGAATTAGTTTCTGTTGACGTTGGGGAAGATTCATCAGGTAAAGATTCTAATACTTTTTTTGCCCAAGCTTGAATTTGAGGATTTTGAATTTTTACCAATTTATGGGCTATAGTCCGGGCTGCTTCTATTTCTTGTGTGAAATTATAAGCTTGGACTAAGCCCATTTGTGCTTGCAAGTATTCTTTTGTTTTTGTTCTACCTGATGTTTCGCAGATTTGACAGAACTGCTCTAATAAATTGATGGCTTCTGGGTGGCTTCCTTGTTTTAAAGCATTTAATCCAGAGGAAAATATGTCTAATTCAGAGGTCATTATTCTGACTATTTATTGATTAAAGAGGTTTCTAACATTAACATTTTGTCTTTCTTGGGCTGTAGCCTGAAATTGCACTTTTGCTTGATAGTTCATCCAGGTAGCTAAAAATTTAGAAGGGAACATTTCTATAGCATTGTTGTATTCAGTGACAGCAGTGTTATAGAAGCGTCTAGCAGCAGAAATCTGTTCTTCGACTTCGGTGATGGAGTATTGCAATTGCAGAAAATGTTCGTTAGTTTTTAAATCTGGATAAGCTTCTACAGTTACTAAAATGTTACCCAAAGCCCTGGAGATTTGGTCTTCTAGTTGTACTCTAGTGCTTTGACTAACTCGTTCCGAAATTGCTTGAGTTCTCAGTCTGGCAATTTCTGTTAATGTTGTCTGTTCAAATTGCTGATAGTTTTTTGCTACTGCTACTAGGTTAGGAATTAAATCCCATCTTTTTTGTAGAAGTACATCGATGGTTGAAAAGGCGTTATCAACTTGATTCTTTTTGTAGACTAAGCCATTATATAAGCTAGTAAATATTATGGCTATAACTACCCAAAGACTGATAATGATTATTATGGCTTCCATTGGTTTAAATTAGAGGATTAGTGCTGTATGGAAATAGCCGAAAAATGATAGATAGAATTTCTCTGTACAGTATATTACATCAAATGCTATTTCCCAACAGTAGTTTTCCGTAAGTGATAAATTTTAATTTTTAGTGAAGTATTAGTTAAGTATGTTTTTTATATAAGTAGTCGTGCAAAATTAAATTCCTACATGGAGAGAGGGAACAGGGAACAGGGAACAGGGAAAGAAGTTGTGTAATTTATTCTGCATGATTACTTAAAAGCTGGAAAAGTGAAGTTTTAATAAGAATTAATAATTTTATTTAAAAGTACCGTTCCAAAGCCGCAAAGAATAATAGTAATGCTAATAGATAGTTATCTTAAAGTTTCAGTGTTATTTCTATTTCCCCTTCAATACCAGCCCTATTCTTTGCATCAACTGAAATTTTGTCTCTGGGACGAATAGGAAGTGCTAGTGCTGTTTGAGTAAAGCCTTTTGGGAGTATTCCGTAAATAAGCTGGTCTAGTCTTGTTCCTTGCTTAGATTTGGATTTGATAGTCCAGATTTTGGGAAAAAACTTTTTTGTCTTATCATTTAAATAGAAATCAACCTCAACAATATCAGATGCGCGTCTTTCGCAAGACATTCCTTCTGAAAAAGTTACAGTAAGACGATTAGCTTGTGTATTGGTAGGAGTTACGCAAAATGGATCAGCAGGACAACCTGTGAGTAGGATTAAAATTAATGCTGCTAAAACGTAAAATAACTTAGCACTAACTTTTCTAAATTTCTTACTAAAAAAAGAAAATAATTGCATAAAAAAACCTCAATATTGCTCTTAGTTAAACCTTGAGATGTATCAATTTTGAGTTTCATCTGTACGCGGGGAGGTGGTGCTGGTGCAGGACGATTGGTAAACAAGGAAACATCTAGCCAGTTGCTTTCAGATGCTTTGATCCTTTCTGACTCTGCTTTAAATGCTTGCTCTTGTTCTGGTGTCATTGGTTGACTTGGTTGAACAAAAGATTTAGATGGTGTAAATCTATTTGTAGTAGGGGTTTGAGAGGAGTTAGAGGAGTTTTGTTTCTTTTGATATTGCCTGGTATACATTGCTTTAAGTTGTGTAATCTTCAGTAATAATGCGTAGCAGTTTGTGGATAAAGCTACAACAGTATGATTACACGATGTAGGAGGAATTGGGTGGGTTAGTCACCCAATTTGTACAATGTTAAAAGATGATTTGAGGATGTTATTGAGTGGAAATGGTTAAAACTTGGGGTGGGGTAGCGTCTGGGGGATAGAGAAAGTCTACTTCTACTAAACGGCGATCGCCTTTTGGCATATTCAATGTGATTAATGCTTCACCTTCTAAACCTCTAGTTTGGACTAAATGCACAAATTCGGTTTTGGGTTTTCCTTGATCATCTCGATAACGTAAGCGTACAGTTCCCCGAAAGAAAGTTTGTCTGGCTGGTGTGGTAAAGAAACGTAAACCACCTTTTGTTAACTGGTCTTCTTTGATTGGGGTTTGAATGGCAATATTAACTTTTTGTGTTTTGGCGGTGTTGTTATACAAAGGTAAATTGAGGCTATACTGAATCCCATAGTTGCCATGAGCGCGATAGGCTGTATCGGGATAGCGCACTAACATTTCGGCGGTTTGGATTTGATTAGTTCCCAATGTGCCACCATGCAGTGTACTCAAAGCATAGGAAAATGCTGCACCGGGTTGAGGAATAGTCAAATATGGTTTTTGGGGGTTATCTGTAATTCTGGCTTTCCACTGAGAACCACTGGCTACACCTGCGACACGGCCATAAACTCTAGGTTTACTGGTGTCATCTAAGGGAGTGGGGGTTTTATCTCTAGGTGTGGATAATTCACCATTATTAAGTATATTTTCCCATTCTGCTAAAGTAGGCGATCGCTCACTGCCGTCAGGATTGAGGGGTGCAAACATGGCTAAACTAGCAGCATAGACTTGTCCATTACTTTGCAAACGCATGTATGTCGATCGCCCATTGAGAGGTGGTGTTAGTCCGGCTACAGGAATAGGTAAATTTAATAAAATCTGACTTTGCCCTGGAGGAATGACAATTTGGCTAGGAAAATATGCTTGTCTTTTCCCTCTCAAAATGTCGGAAGTCGCGCGATCGCCTGGTCCTGCAAATATTTTACCCGCATCATTACTACTCACACTAGGTAACTGAATAAATGGTGCATCCGGTTGACTTAAATAACTAGCTGCTTGCAAAATATTAACTCTCACCGGTTGGGAACTAGGGTTATGCAACAAAATACCTAAATATAAAGAGCGGGTATTTTCTGGTGGGTCTGCTTTTGCTACATGATGAGCAAAAATATCAAATCTTCCTCCCAAGGGATAGTTTAAATGTGCAGTAGGAACTTTTTTGCCATCGGGTGGAAAGGTAGAAAGTAAAATTCCTTCTTTTAAAACTAATTCTGGGCTATTGCTGTTAAAAACTGGTATTTTGTCTAATTTTCCCGGTAGAGGACGAACTTGTTGCGGTTTTACTACTTCTTCCGGTAGAGATGGGGTAGGATTTGTTTGAGCAAGATACAAGCTTAGTAGGGCTGGAAACATAATCTATAATTCAAAATTCAAAATTCAAAATTCAAAAACTGAACAGCAATTATAAGTGGTAATGCCATATTCCTACAGGAATGGGAATCAAGGAAAAAATTACTTATCCTCTGCCTCCTCCCTCTTGTCTCTCTGTTCGCGTAGCGTCCTGTAGGGAAGTTTAGACAAA
>DATGXQ010000508.1:0-2740 GCA_035298905.1 Nostocaceae cyanobacterium
GCTCCCTGCTCCTTGTCCTCTTCTATCACCCCATCACCCCATCACCCCATCACCCCATCTCCCCATCTCCCCTACTTCCTCCGTTCTTGCAACTTGCGATATACGGCTTTGATATCTACTTGATGATGAGCTAAGGCTACGAGGGTATGATAAAACAGGTCTGCGACTTCAGAAGCGATCGCCTCTTTGTCATCATCTTTACAGGCCATTACGACTTCTGCGCTTTCCTCACCAATCTTTTTCAGAATCTTATTATCACCACCAGCAAAGAGTTTACAGGTGTAAGAATTTTCAGTAGGGTGGTCGCGGCGATCGCTAATCACCTGAAATAATTGTGATAAAGTGTCACCTGGTGGTGGCTGGATTTTTCCATCTACTTGGTGAAAGCAACTACGCTCACCAGTATGACAAGCAATATCTCCCAACTGTTCTACACTCACCAACAAAGCATCACTATCACAGTCATAACGAATAGTCTTCACCTTCTGAAGATGTCCAGAAGTAGCACCTTTATGCCATAATTCTTCACGGGAGCGACTCCAAAACCATGTCTCCCCAGTTTCTAAAGTTTTTTGTAAAGATTCCTGATTCATCCAAGCCATCATCAAAACAGTACCATCAAGATAGTCTTGAACAATAGCCGGAACTAAACCCTTTTCATCATAGCGAATTTTCTCCACAGGAATAGCATTTTCAAGTGAGACTATATCAGAAAACGACATAATAAATTCTTCTCATGATCATTGTTTGACTCAACATATCATTTTTCTCGATACTTTGAGAAGTTTTACTATACATCACCTTTATATCCCCCAATTCTTCAAGAAAGTGGGGATTTGATATTAATATTATTTCAGGCGATTTCATTCTCATTTATTCTCCCTCAGACTAAACTATGAGGCTCATAGAACAACTTGGCTCAAACCGAATATTAATTATGAATTTAGTCCGTTTTAACGGACTTGAGCTATTAGCCCAAAATTGATTTTAGGGCTTCTACGTCAAGAACGAAATAGCCCTGATATTATTTATAATCTTCTATAACTTGAATTTCCTCTGCTGTTAAACCATAAAGTTGATAAACCATTTGATCAATTTCTGCTTCTAATGCGCTTGTATCTACATGGGGGTCAGATTTTTTAGCCTCCAAAATTGCATCAACCATTGAAACAATATTGATATACTCAGGCTTATATTCAGGAACTGGAAAAGTTGATAAAGTTTCCGTATTGATTTTAGGAAAAGCATTTCTATCTAAATTAACATTTTGCGACTTCAATACAAATGCACAAAGTTTAGAGCAAATAATAGCCAAATAAAATTTAACATTTATTGTATTATTTTTTGGTTTTAATGTAATCACATCTGTATTACAAATCATAGTTTCCTCTGTATAAGTTGCATCTAATGTTGATTTTGAAACAATTCTTTGTATTAATATTCTTTTACCTTCAAATATTGATATTGAACGGGGAGCAGCTAAATTTTCTCCATACTTTACATAATAATTATCAATTCTAAGTAGATATTTTTGAATATTTCTCGCTTTTAAAAGTCTCATATAGCTTTCTTCTATTTTTGATTCAGATTCATAAATTTTATTTTTAGCATCATCTTTGCTCTGGGGTGGATTTCCTTTTCCCACCTCATATAATTTTGCACCAAATTTTAAATCAAATAAATTTCCTATCGTATTTTCTGCTTTGACTTTAACTTTTTCTTCAAATGATAAAATTAAATCTGGATCTAAGTCTGAAATAAGTATTTTTTTATCGTAGCTCCAAAGAGAAAACATAACTGCATTCAATCGTTGTTCAATTGTAGTGATATTACTGTCTATACTACGGATATTTATTTCTGTATTGTCCTGTGCTTTATTTGAAAACAACAGCAATGTTTCAACTGTTGCGCTTTCAAAAACATTATATATATTAACAATATCTGTTGTTTGATTTTCTTTCAATAGAAATTTTCTGAGTTTTTTATCATACTTAGTTGACAACCAATAATTAGGGATAATTAAGCACATTTTTCCTTTGTACTTCAATATTTTTATCCCTAGTTCGCTAAATATTCCAAAAGTATTTATTTGATATTCTACAGTTTGATACTGCTCATAATAAATCGCTTTTTCTCTTTCATGTAAATTTCTTGAAGGTAAGTAAGGAGGATTACCAATCACCACATCAAAACCGACAAATACACCCTGATTATTTAACACTTCAGGAAATTCAAACCGCCATTCAAAAGCATTTTCATAAATCTTACCGCTTTCTATTTCCTCAATCTCAACTCGTAATTTATCAATTTCGTTCTTTAACTTAGCGATTTTTTTCTCCCGCTTATTTTTATCTGCTTGTGTTTCTTCAATCAAAAAAGTTTGATTCTCTAAATTATCAACCTCACCCTCTAGTTTCCTTAACTTAGTTTTATTGGGATCAATTCCTTGTAAAGTCGTTTTAAAATTACCTTTAATATCATTAATCAATCTTTCCATTTCCCGCTTTTGCTCCTTATTATCAGCATTGCGGTAAGTTTGTACAGCATTTCTATAACTTTCTATACTGTGCTTACTTCTACCTAACGCAATTCTTAAATCAGCATCCAACGCAAACCGACTAATCAGAGAATTACCACATTTAATATTAATATCAATATTCGGTAAAGTCTCCAACTCTTCAATATTCCCCTCTCCTTGTAGGAGAGGGGTGAGGGGTGAGGTTTTCCCCTCTCCTTGTAG
>DATGXQ010000509.1:0-4321 GCA_035298905.1 Nostocaceae cyanobacterium
AAGCCATATTGAACAGCTCTAGAAATTACCCCATTAGTCTGCTTACCATTTCCACTACCAACAGTAATCAATTGTTGCAGTCTTTCCCCTAACTTTTCTGATTTTAATTCTTCTGGACTGGCGGATTTTAGTAAATCAATTACCTTTTCAGTTGTATTTTGGCGACTTAAAGTTTGTTTCCAAGCTTCCTCAAGTTGGTCAGCAATTTGATTAACCTCTTGTGGTGAAAAATCTGTCTGACTGCTAATTAAATCCACAAAAGTCTGACGATTGATATTTTGTAAAAACTGGCGATCGCCAATTTTTTGCCAATCTACATCTCGCAAAATTTCATCAAACTGATCTCTAATGTTTTTGATATCTAAACCACCTGGTAATTGTAGAGAACTTAAGTAACTTTGCAAAGTATTTCTGATACTCTCAGGGTCGAAACCAGCAGCTAATTCTCGACGTACTGCGGCAGTAATTTCCTCAGCATTTGAAACCATTTGTCTTTGAGTCGCACTAGCAGTAAGAGCATTAGTAGCTGTTCCCAGTAAACCTTGAATACCAGAAGTTACAGTGCTAACAAAAGAACCAATCAAAGAACCTAAAGCACTAGAACCCAGCCACATAATTACTGAGAAATAGCTAGACCAAATAACTACACCAATAATTGCTCCCAAAACTGCACTTTCAATTAAACTCAGTTTCACCGCTAAAAAACAAGCAATGAATAATGCTACACTAGAAGTAAGAATTGCCCAATTACCAACTTTTGCTTCAACTTTGCGAATTGTTCCTCCCAATGTTTCTGCATCATCAATATCAGAATACGCTCCAGTTCCTATTGCAGAAATTCCCGCAGCTATGGAAAGATTTGTGAATAATAATTGAAAAGCAAAGGCCATAACTACACCACATAGCAAGGCCAGAAAAAACTTAGGACTAGAAAAAACCAGTGATGTTTGTTCAGGAGGTAAAACTTCAATATCCACTGTTCTTGATACTAATTCCAAGTATATTAAACTTTGAATTGCACTGATGAAAGTCATTTAACAACCTCCAGGAAAGTAAAAATCGCGTTTACTCATAGCGCATAATCAACGAGACACGCTAAATTTATTTAGTAAATACTTGAGTAAATATTTGAGTAAATAAATATATTTAGCGTCAATCTATAGACTACAAGTTATATCTTTTAAACTTGTATTTCAACTTGTGAATCAGTGGCTTTCAGGTGTAAGAATTTCGCTAAAATGTGGCTTTAATGCAAATTTAGAGTGATCAAATTATCAACATTTAGATTCGCTTACCAATGTTAGCTTGATTTTTTCTCTCAAGTCTTCTATCATTCGACACATAGAATTCTATACTGCTAGAGAAATATATATGGCTTAACAACTATCCGCAGAGTAAATTAAATCTTATAAGAGATAGAAATAAAAGTTTAAATAATTGTTAGAAAACAAGTAAATTGACACAATATGAATCAATCTATCACTTGACAGATAAAATCAGTTTTATAAATAATTCTCTAAATTTGTAATCGCACTTATACAATTAGATTTCTATCTTTAGATTTATGAATCTTTGCTAAAAAATTTTTAAAGTTAAGTGCTTGAGTGGTTAACACTTGAGTTTGTAAGTGAGGTTAAACACTATGTCAGTACAATTTATCAATATCAAATCTGAATTGATAGAAGACTTATCACCTGAACAACAGCAGCTTTTAGCCGGTGGTCAAAATAACTCTACTACTGGTAGATTATCTGGAGGTATACCAGCTAACCCCGGTACAACTATAGTTGTTCCTGATATGCTCTATACTGTCCCTCCTACTCTTCCTAATAATCTTTTTGGTAATCCATCTAGCAGCAGTTCTAAGGAAACTAGCAATAGTGAAGATTAATTTTCATGCAATTTGACTAAAAGTTAATTAAATTTTACTGGCGGTAGCGAAATGCTATCGCCTTACTTCCTTAAAAGCAAAAAAATGCCCATTGAATAAACAAAATTCCCGTAGCATCCCGCAGTTAATAAAAAATTCAAAGATTAGCTATCTTATAGCTAGAAGGAAGGAGGTACATCGAATTTGTTAATAATATTATCAGCAATAATGCGATTAATCATATTCTCAAATAATTCATCAGGTTTATTTCTTTTATTCAAAAGTATTAAGTGAATAGCTGCTGATAAATGCCATTTAAGCGATTGATTGGGACGTTGTTGTCTTAAGGATTTTAAGAAATTATTGGCTGAGTTAACATCACCATTAAATAAACCTACTAAAATCTCTTGTAAATCTTTTGAATTCAAAGGGCTGATATAATCTTCCACTATATTAACTCCTTATCACTAAATTGGAGCAGGTAAAAATTGTATTTCGCTTCCTGATTCTGAAGCATTGTAACTAAAAAATAACGTGTTATACTCCCTCCCTTTTATACCATTAAACTCTAGTATTTTCTATCAATACTTCATATAAACCTGTTTCATCGTTTCATTACAGTGAGCATTATGAAAATTATTTTCTTATCATCAAATCCAGAGATATTCAAGCTTTCAGTGTTGATTACTATCAAAACATTGAAAATATTTCTTAATATTAATAAATGGCTAAAATTCTTGCCTAATAAGAGTTTTAAATTTTTTGTTACCGAAAGTGATAAAAGAGGAATATATAAGACTGTAAGGCTTATATATTAAAGACTATGGTGTATCTCACTCGAATAATAACCGCTATATCTGCGCGTACTAATAAAAGAAAGGGGGATAATAAATACTTTCGACAGTTTTATAAAACCCCGTAGAATTAGGGTTTCAGACCAGGCTTTTTAAGCCTAATTCAAAAGCATGAAACCCTTATATCCAAAGAAATTTAGCTTTTTGTTTTGCCTTAACTCTCTAATTTTGGCAAAGGCATTGCTCAAGCGATCGCATTTCCTGAGTAATCCCAAAACATGACTTTAAAGGCTTATTTTAAGGAGCGTAATCACTTGTTATTGGATTTAAAATCTCCAGCTTTCTCTACTTCAAATTTCGGTTCAATGATATTTTAATTGGCGCAGTTTTTAGCCAGATGTTTGCGTTTCTTTAAAAATGGTAATAATCCAAGAAGCAAGCTGCTACCAAGGATCTCTCTTGGTTCTGGTGTACCTACCACATCCAAGACGCAACTTGAAGTGTTATTTACTGAAAACTGATTTAGTCGTTTTTGAGATCCAGAACTTCGTTGAGATCCAGATTTTGTCTTACCCTTTCCTTTTATTGGAGTGGGGTTTCCTTTAGGATCAATTAACTTAGCATCTACTTTTCCTTCTCCTTTTGCTTCACTCTCAGCACTACATCTAGGACTAACTGTATTATCATTACCTTGTACTATTGTTGTTTGATTATTATTGGTGATATTTATTTGAATGTTCTCATATGTCCAACTAGAAAGTAACTGGTTTGGATCAAAAAAACCATTTCCTAAAAGAGTGTCAGAAAATATTTTAAGGTCTACAACGCTATCTGGAGATAAATTCGATGGTTCTACACTTTTTATAGGACCTTTTAAATTAACTGTAAATTTCTGTGCTGGAGCTTCTAGTGATTTAAGAAGCGGGGAATCTAAGAGAAGACCTACTGTGTAGGTATGTGTCATTGTGTCAAAATCGAAAGTGAAGTTAGATGCTTTGTCTTTATCCAAGACAAACGTTACTTCACCAGTATTATAAGTAACACCGTTGAGAGTGATATCAAATGGATCTACCGTACCTTCATATACCTCATAAGCTCCAGTAATCTTCCCGCTTAAAGTAACTGCTAAGGTGCTTGTTGGAATAGACGCACCTAGCGCTCCTAATACTATTGATATGCCTAGAGGTATTGATGTGCTGCGCCATACCATACTATTTACGTCTCCTAGATATTACGGAATATTGATTATTTGCTATGATAGTACACTAAGTGTAATTTACAGGATTGAAAGTAATAATGTTTTTCATTGATACACCTTATGAGAGAAGGTTTTTTGGCTCTTACTTCCCATATATTTACTACTTATCCCTGTTTCATCAAAGTGGGAATTAGGAAAATTATTTTCTCATTGTCAAATCCAGATATAGTCAAGCTTTCAGTATTGATTACTAAAAAAATATTGAAAAAATTTCCTAATATAAAGAAATTGCTAAAACCCTTGTCCAATAAAGGTTTCAAATAGCACTTAGAGGAATTGGGACTAACTCGAAGTTGTTATGAATACAATTTATCATGAGTTTGATTATTTGCTTAGTTTATAATAAACTACTAAAAATCTATCGAGTTAAAGTATTTAAACCCAGAACACAGTCATATC
>DATGXQ010000510.1:0-3306 GCA_035298905.1 Nostocaceae cyanobacterium
ATGCACACCTTGGACATTCCATTGCTCTTACCCAAATTCATACTTCAATTATGCAACGCCATAAAATCTGTAATTTAATTTACTAGCTGAAAAGCAAAATAATTTATCTCAATGTTGAAAATGATTCAGAAAATTAGCAACGAGATTAAATTTTGATTAAATTTAGTAGCACAGATGACATTTTACCAATATTGTAAGTATTAATATTACTACCAACTTTGCTGGTAAAAGATTTGAGGTGTGAGGTAAATGTCTAGATTGTTTCGGGATTCACTGTGGTTAACACCTTTATTAGTAGCTGCAAGTGCTTTAAATCATCAAGTTTTGGCAATAACTCCAACTGCTGAGGGTTTGCAAGATGATACTAATGTAACTCAGCAGCCAGAATCAGAAATTGGTAATCAATCACTTATGCCTGTAAGTGACTCTCCTGATGCAGACATAGAGCAGGTAACATCTGTTTCTCAACTATCTGATGTGCAGCCTGGTGATTGGGCTTTTCAGGCTTTGCAATCTTTGGTCGAACGCTATGGCTGTATAGCTGGATACCCAGATGCTAGTTTTCGGGGTAATCGGGCTATTACTCGTTATGAGTTTGCGGCTGGTTTAAATGCTTGTCTGGACAGGGTGCAAGAGTTGATTGCTACTAGTGGTGGAAATGGAATCAGTAAGGAAGATTTAGATACTCTGCAAAAATTACAACAAGAGTTTGCTGATGGGTTGGTAGAGATTCGGGGTAGGGTGGATAATTTGGAAAGTCGGACTGCTGTTTTAGAAAGTCAGCAATTTTCCACGACCACAAAGTTAAATGCAGAGGTAATATTTGCAGTTGGGGGTGTATTTGGAGGAGATAGAGCGCTAAACTCTGACCAGTGGCGAACTATTAATGCACAGCCAGCCGGTGCGGCTAGAGAAGCGGCTAAAAATGCTGCTTATGGTGCAGGGGGGAGGAATTTAGCAGATAATACCACATTTAGCGATCGCGTCCGGTTAAATTTAGTCAGCAGTTTTACAGGTAAAGACCAATTACTCGCACGATTAGAAGCAAATAATAGCATTGCTTTTAATGCACCAGTTACGGGAACTAACATGACTCGCACATCTTGGGATACTACCAACAACCCTGATAATAGTGTGCAGTTGGGTAAGTTGTTTTATCGCTTTCCTGTCGGCGAGAAATTAAATATAATTGTTGATGCTATTGGCGGGGAATTTTACGATAATTTCAATACAATTAACCCACTTTTATCTTCGACTCCCCAAGGTTCTATTTCACGTTTTGGTCGTTTTTCACCTATTTATCGGGCTAGTAATACTGGTTCTGGTAGTAATATTGGTTCTGGGATTAGTGCGGTTTTCAAATTAAGTGATGCTGTAACTTTATCAGGTGGATATTTAGCCAGAAGGGCTAATGATCCTACCGATGGAAAAGGCTTATTTGATGGGACTTATGGGGCATTAGCGCAGTTAGCATTTCAGCCCAATAATAATTTTACTTTGGGTTTAACTTATGCCCATTCCTATTATCGGGGTGCAAACAATGATGGAGATGTGGTAGTTTCTGGTGCTTATGGTAGCGCCTTTGCGAATAATCCTTTTAACTCCACTGCTACCGCACCTGTTAATACTACGGCCAATCATTATGGTTTAGAAGCAAGTTACCGATTTAACCCGCAATTTGTACTTTCTGGTTGGGTGGGATATACTCAGGCCATAGCCGAAAATAGTGCTGGTACAAATGTTAATCGTGGAGATACAGCAGATATTTGGAATTGGGCTGTAACTTTAGCTTTACCAGATTTAGGTCAAAAAGGCAATTTAGGTGGGATTATTTTTGGTCAACCACCGAAAGTTACAGGTAATGATTTTGGCCCGGCTAACCTAACTCCCACCAGCAACCGTCGTATTGATAGTGATACCTCTTACCATTTAGAAGCCTTATATCGCTATCAACTGAATAATAATATTTCTATTACTCCAGGTTTAATCGTGATTTTTAACCCGGAACACAACAGCAATAATGATACCATCTACACGGGAGTTGTTCGCACTACATTCCGGTTTTAATCACTGTAATTAAGTTTGTTGCTGCCCGATACTGGCCTCTGTCCTCACACCTCAGATCAGGGAAGATAAAAAGAGGTTAGTATCTTTCTTATTGTTTTTGTAAAGGTCTGATAAAAGAGCGATCGCTAATTTAACACCCAGCGTATAGTAATCTTAACTAACGATGTTGAGATGTTACCGATTCAATTGATATGAAACAATTAACCCCGAAAAGTTGGGTTTTAATTCAACAGCAAATTACACCTTATTTATTTTTACTACCTGCCCTATTGATTTTGACTTTAACTGTATTTTGGCCTGCATTGCAAGCATTTTACCTCAGCTTTACCGACTACCAATTTATTGATGAAGCACCAAAATGGATCGGATTTAATAATTTTCTGCGGTTAGGGAAAGATACAGTTTTCTGGAAAACTTTAGAAAATACTTTACTTTATTTAATTGGTGTTGTACCAATTTTGGTAATTTTTCCTTTAGGTTTAGCGATATTAGTAAACCAGAAATTGCGGGGAGTAACTTGGTTTAGAGCCGCCTATTATACTCCCGTGGTAATTTCTATGGTAGTAGCAGGGATAGCGTGGAAATGGCTTTACGCTGAAAAGGGTTTATTTAATCAGATTTTAGCAATTTTGGGGATTTTTACAGAAGGGATTCCTTGGTTAACAAGCCCTGATAAAATATTAGGAATTGTGCCAATTTCTCTAGCTAGTGTCATGGCTGTGACAATTTGGAAAGGTCTTGGTTATTATATGGTAATTTATTTAGCTGGTTTGCAATCTATTCCGGCTGATTTGTATGAAGCCGCAGCAATTGACGGTTCAGATGGTATACGTAAACATTTAGATATTACTGTCCCTTTGATGCGTCCTTATTTGGCTTTAGTAGCTGTAATTTCTGCTATTTCTGCCACGAAGGTATTTGAGGAAGTTTACATTATGACTCAAGGAGGTCCGCTCAATAGTTCTAAGACAATTGTTTATTATTTATATGAGCAAGCATTTAGTAATTTAGCAATTAGCTACGGTTGTACAATTGGCTTAGTATTATTTTTAATTATCTTGGGTTTATCAGTTTTAAGGTTAGTTGCAAATCAGCAAGATAGTAGTAGTTTGAGTTTATAAAGGGAAGAAGACAGGGAGCAGGGGGAGAGAGGAAAAAGCTTGGAACTTCGAGCTTGAGGCTTGGAACTTCGAGCTTGAGGATTGGAACTTCGAGCTTGAGGCTTGGAAAGTCGAGCTT
>DATGXQ010000511.1:0-9185 GCA_035298905.1 Nostocaceae cyanobacterium
GTTTGGGGGTTACTCATATTTTGATTGCAGGAGTTTTGCAGACTAACTTTTTTAGCCATGTTGCACCTTTGTGATAATGGTAAAAACTTAAATTGGTAATGATTGAACGCAGATGGACGCAGATGGACACAGATGAAACAATAGGCTGATTTCCATCGGCGAAGAATAGTTATCAAAAGTTTGTTGTCAATGTTATAATTGACAAGTCAAGGAAAAAATTATTGGGCGGTGATAGTTGCAATAGCGAAGTGGAAAATCAGGGTTTTTAGCAACTACAAAACTTGTGTTTCACCTTGAAAATAGCTGTACTGATTAATTTAAGGTTGATATTTATATAGTACACTTGTACTAAAAAAATGTCAAGGGCGGGGAAAGCCAGTCTCTAGAAAGTGTCTAATAATATAAGAAGTCGCTTCACATTTCTTAAACAACAATGGCGAGAGATTTACGGGGATTTATCAAAATTCTGGAAGAAAGAGGACAATTACGGCGAATTTCGGCTTTAGTTGACCCAGACCTAGAAATTGCGGAGATTTCCAACCGGATGCTGCAAAAAGGTGGGCCAGGCTTGCTGTTTGAAAATGTTAAGGGTTCAGAGTACCCGGTGGCGGTTAACCTGATGGGTACGGTAGAACGGATATGTTGGGCGATGAATATGCAGCAACCAGAGGAGTTGGAAACCCTGGGGAAAAAGCTGAGTATGTTACAGCAGCCCAAACCGCCGAAAAAGATTGCTCAGGCGATCGATTTTGGTAAAGTGTTATTTGATGTGGTCAAAGCCAAGCCAGGACGGGACTTTTTTCCCGCTTGTCAACAGGTGGTAATTGAAGGCGATGATTTAGATTTGAAAAAGTTGCCTTTAATACGTCCTTATCCCGGAGATGCGGGAAAGATTATCACATTAGGCTTAGTAATTACAAAGGACTGCGAGACTGGTACGCCTAATGTGGGTGTGTATCGTCTGCAACTGCAATCTAAAACTACTATGTCTGTTCACTGGTTGTCAGTGCGCGGTGGGGCAAGACACTTGCGGAAAGCGGCACAACAGGGTAAAAAATTAGAAGTAGCGATCGCTCTTGGTGTTGACCCCCTCATTATTATGGCAGCAGCCACACCCATCCCAGTTGACTTGTCAGAATGGCTGTTTGCGGGGTTGTATAGCGGTTCTGGTGTCCAGTTAGCCAAATGCAAAACGGTAGATTTGGAAGTACCGGCAGATTCAGAATTTGTGTTAGAAGGGACAATTACACCAGGGGAAGTTGTACCCGATGGCCCCTTTGGCGACCACATGGGTTATTATGGTGGCGTGGAAGATTCGCCTTTAGTCCGCTTCCACTGTATGACGCACCGCAAAGATCCTATTTACCTGACCACATTTAGCGGTCGTCCTCCCAAAGAAGAAGCCATGATGGCGATCGCTCTCAATCGGATTTACACACCAATTTTGCGGCAGCAGGTCAGCGAAATAGTTGATTTCTTCCTACCAATGGAGGCTTTGAGTTACAAAGCTGCAATTATTTCCATAGATAAAGCCTACCCAGGACAAGCACGGAGGGCTGCATTGGCATTCTGGAGTGCTTTACCCCAATTCACTTACACCAAATTTGTCATAGTTGTAGATAAAAATATCAACATTCGAGATCCGCGTCAAGTTGTTTGGGCAATCAGTTCCAAAGTTGACCCCTCACGGGATGTTTTTATCTTACCAAATACACCCTTTGACACTTTAGATTTTGCCAGCGAAAAACTCGGTTTAGGCGGAAGAATGGGAATAGATGCAACTACCAAAATTCCCCCAGAAACAGAACATGAATGGGGTGCAGCATTAGAATCAGATCCCGATGTCGCAGCAATGGTAGAAAGGCGTTGGTCGGAATATGGTTTAGGTGATTTACAGTTAGGTGAAGTTGATCCTAACTTGTTTGGTTATGATATGAAATAAAACGCTAAAACAGATAGTGGGTAGCAATGGCTACCCATTATCAGCGTTTCAGTACCGGACAAAACTTCAGATTTGAAAAAAGGTTTTTGGGGCAATTTTCGCAATAAATTCAGTCTATTCTCAATAATCTTGAAAAGTATTATCAATAAATTTACGATTTTTCGTCGTTTCAGCCCTTAGTCTTGACCCCCTTGACATTTTGTGATATTGTACATATAAAATCCAAAGGAGTTTTATTGGAATTTTTAACGCAGATGGACGCGGATAGACGCAGATAAACGCAGATAGATTGAGTTATTTTTAGTTAGTCATCTGTGTAGGGTGGACATGAGCTATCCCACCCTGCTGGCGTGAATTAAAAAACTCTTGTGGGATGGGCTTCTAATGCAGCATGGCTATAAGATAACTATCCAGTTAAAGAAGTGTTTCACGGCTAATTCTACAGGCTTTCTTAACTTTTGACCTTTGACTTTTGACTTCTTGTACTAGCCCATCCTGGAAACAATTCAAAATTGAAAAGAAGGTGAACAAAGACGGATATAAATATCTCGCTTTTTATCTATAAATGCCCTTCTACCGTGCATAATTCGCGTATTATCAATCATTAAAATATCTCCTTTCTGCCAAACGATATCTACAGTAATTTTTTCCGCAATTGTATTTAATTCGGCTATCACTTCCGCCGGAATTTCCGAATCATCATCAAATTTTAGGATGTGGGGATTTAATTGTATAGTTGGTAAAAGACTGTTGATAAAAATTTGGTATTTTCCACATCTACTAGGATGAATTGCTGGAGTAATGAACTCAAGGGTAATGGACTGATCATTATTGACAGTCAGATGTGTATTATTTTGTTGACACAACTCTGCTAACTTATCAACATTATCAGTTTTGTATTTACTGTGCCATTCCTCTTCAGACATGAGGGCTTTAAATTTTAACTTCTTCTGCTGAAATAGCTGTTTAGCACTATCACTTAGTTCAGTAAAAAATTGTCTCCCATCACAAATTGTTGTCTCTCCCTTTTCCGATGCTGGACTAGCACAGAAAAACCATAACATTAGAGGAATATTCTTTTGATAATACATTTCACCATGCAATTTAATTTCAAATTGGTAATCATTGACACTTAATAATGTTTGATCACCATTAATCACCCTGCGCTGAAAAGCACCACCCGTATAGTTTAAGAAATCAGTGCTAAATAAATTACTAAATTTTCGGAAAATGTCTACATTAGTAGTGAATCCTCTGAATAGCAAGACACCATGAGTTTTAAATAAATTAATCACCTGTTCTTGGTCTATATCCAAGATATTTTGCTGATTTTGGTTAATAACCTGTATGCCGAATCTTTTAGTAATAGACTGGGTTTTTATCTGCATCTTACGTAAGATAAGTTTATAAAAATCGAATTTGAACTGAGATTGAATAATTAGTATCAATCTACATCTAAATTATATAGTGCAACTTGGCTAAAATAACTATCCAGTTTAAGAATGTTAAAAAAAATTATAACGCAAGCTGTCCTCCCTTGTAACTTCTAACTTGTGACTTATTTCCAGAGTGCATTATGGTTAATAATAAAATTTAATTTAAGGGTTAAGGGGATTTTAATTTTTTTTAAGAGAATTTGCAAATTGCTCATTTTTCCATCTATTAAAAATTACTTAGCTATAATTGGAGATATAAACAAAAAATCAGGGTGCAAACACCACAAAACGGGGGAATATGGAAAACTGGAAAAATTTAACATCAAACATCTTGATGGGATTGAGTTTAATAGCTGTAGGACTAAATACTGCTATAGATAATCAAATAGTTTTTGCTAAATCAACTCAACCACAAAAATGTAATATTTATGGTTATGTCAACACAGCCAATACTCAAAACTTAAATATACGAAATTTTGCGAGTAGTAATAGTAAAATCATAGCACAAATTCCCGCCAATGAGACAGTGCAAATTATCGCGGCTTTAAATGAATGGGCAAAGATTACTAATTCTAGTAGTGGTTTTAAAGGTAGTGGTTGGGTGTCTTTATCTAAATTAGGAATATCCACCACAGGTTATGGAACTAAGGGAGTAAATATTTATGCTAATACAAATCTCAAAAGTCGTAAATTAGGCTTAATACCCCCAAATACAAATCTTAAACTAATCGATTGTCAAGGAGAATGGGCAAAAGTACAATATCAAAATCTGAAAGGTTGGTTAGCAAAACCTGATCAATGTGGTGCAGCTTTAACTAGTTGTTCCTAGTACCCCATTTCCACTGAAAGATGAAGGACTTTGTTCTTAATCTAGATTATTTCTAATCACTATAATCGAACATACATCTTACACCAATGCGCTAAAATAATGACAGATGTGACCTAGAAAATACTGGTAAAATTTTACTTTTTGAATTTTGAATTTTGAATTTGTCTTACTATGTCCCTAGAAAACGATTTTGAGCTTCCCGAAGATATTATCATACCTCCGACTGACTTATGGAGTGACGAACCGATAGAAAGCGATATCCACCGTCAGCAAATAAACCTCTTAATAGATTCTTTAAATGGTTTTTGGTGCTATCGTCAGGATTTATATATCAGTGGTAATTTAACCATTTATTACAAGCAAGAACAACTCCAAGCACGGGAATTTTGTAGCCCAGATTTTTTTGTAGTGTTGGAATGTGAGAGAAAACCCCGTAAGAGTTGGGTAGTTTGGGGAGAAGATGGGAAAATGCCCGATGTAGTAATAGAAATTCTCTCGGAAAGAACAGCTGCTATAGACAAAGGGTTAAAAAAACAAATTTATCAAAATATTCTCCGCGTAGGTGATTATTTTTGGTTTGATCCTTATAGTTTAGAATTTGCCGGCTTTCATCTTGTTGGTGGTAAATATCAACCCATAGCAGCTAATTCTCAAGGCTGGTTATGGAGTCATCAATTAGAATTATATTTAGGTATTGATCAGCAAAAATTACGTTTCTTTACTGCTGATGGTGAGTTAGTGTTAACAGAGGCAGAATTTGAACGTCAGCAGAAAGAATTAGCTCAAAAACGTGTTGAAATTCTCACAGCACAACTTAAAACTTTAGGAGTTGAACCAGAAATGTAAATTATAGCAATCCGATTTGAGTTGTGAACTGACTAGTAAAGGCAAGGGAACTCTTAACAGGGAACAGTAAGTTTTCATAAATGATTGAGGATTGCTATATATTGCCTAATTATTTAAAAATAGGCATAATATGCTATTTAGATATTGGCAATCAATAGGTTTTCCCAGATGAATTTTACCTTAAAATATCTCGGTGCTGCTTGTAGTTTACTGGTTTTAACTTGTACTAACAGTTTTTTGGGTTATGCCATAGCCTCTACACCCAATCAACTAAACAGCTATGATACTATTGGACTAAAAAGCACTCAATTTCATCCAGCTTTTGGGTCAATTTTCCCTAAATTAAAGCAAAAAACTAAAATCAAGATTTTATTACCTAAATACATACCTAGTGAAGATGGAATTAACCCAATTTACGCTATTTTGGAAACTGCTGCACAAAATAGATACTCGATTATTCTAGGTTATACTCCTAATTGCAATGGTGGGACTGCTTGCCGATTGGGTACAATTTATGCTGAATCTGTCACCTCTAAAACACCCCGCCTGACTGGGAAAAAAGTATCTTTAGCTAAAGGTATTACTGGGTATTTTGTCGATTTTAGCTGCGGTGCTAATTGTTCCGATGCGACGTTAACTTGGCGACAAGGTAATGGGCAATATACTGTAGGATTGAAAGCAGGCGATCGCGCTGCACTTGTGAAAATGGCTAACTCAGCAATTGTACCCTAAAAACCTGGAGTTTATCAGCAGATAACACCCTTAACTAACCTAAAAATGATTGCTTACTATTACCCTAATAACTCATTACTACTCTAAGTATAAAGGTAATAGCACCCATAAATAGCCTGAAAAAGCCCTACTACCCCACTTTAGCGATCGCATCTCCTAAAATTCTAAATCACAGCTGCCTCACGTTGGCAATCAAAAATTACTTCAAAAGTTCCTTCTGGTTTGAGCTGGCGTAAGTGCTGAATATAACCATCTGCATCGGAACGGGTGCGGAAACGTGCAACAATCACTCGTTCCGAATTCTCAACAACGCGAGCAATAGCCCAACCATTGAGGCGATTTCTGTACGCTTGCGCTTGAGGTTCAGAGTTGGTATCTTTGTAGTCAGTGTTTTGTGGCATGATTATCTTATCCGTATGAACTTGAGTGAATAGTGTTGGCGTGTCTCTTAGGAGGGATACGCTAACACTTTTAATTGATGATGCCACCTTGTTATTACATAATTTTTGGATTGTCAACACTTAGTACCACAACTTAGTCATTATTCAGCAGCAAAACTGAGTTTCACTTAATTTCTACCCTGGTAATGATACACAACTTGAGTTTATCTTTATAAAAACTTTACAAATCTGCTATTTTGGGAAAAATTAGAAAGATTTTTGGTGATTTATCAGTAGAAAGTAGTATTTTTAACAATTAAAAATTAACAATTAAGAATTAAAAATTTATCAAGTGAAATTTTATCTGCGTTTCCAGATATACAGCCATTTTTCTTGTTCTTCTCCTGGTTGAACGGATAGGGAATAGGAAACAGAAGTTTTTCTCATCTCATGGAGTATTGCTATAAGTAAAGCCGAATCATTTTTAACTTAAAGATAAATTGAGCATAGATAATTATTAACCTGAAGCAGCTTTTTATTATTCTTATATAGCAATCCGATCTGAGTTGTGAACTGACTTGTGAAGAGAAGGGAACAAGGAACTCTTAACAGGGAACAGTTAGAGTTCATAAATGATTTAGAATTGCTATAGTAAAGCATTTGCTCCTTGAACAAGCGATTAGCAAATTATTATCAATTAAAATCTTTTTTTCTTGACCATTGTAACTAAATTAGTTAAAATCCCTGTTTAAATAGCGATTGGTAAAAAAAATGAGAATATCAACTTCAATATTACAAAAAGTAGCTACCCAAATGGGTGCAGTTGTTTTAATAGAACCAGAATACGAATTGGTTGGACATATTACTTTTAAAAATGGCAAGAAAACAGTTTTTAGTAACACTAGACTCAATATTAATGGTTTTGGTTCTTCACACTTAGCCAGTGATAAAGGTTATTGCAATTATTTTTTAAAACAATTCGGTTATAAAGTCACAGAAGGACAAACATTTTTTAATGAAAAAATCTGTGCTAAAATAGCCAATCCTCGCAACATCCATGACGGCTGGAATTATGCCCAAGAATTAGGATTTCCAGTGATTGTTAAACCATTGAGTATGAGTCTAGGAATTTTAGTTGCTAAGGTATATGAAAAAGCAGAATATTACCAAGTAGCTGAAAAAATTCTGCAAACTCAATCTGGTTTAATTGTCGAAAGATTTTATAGCGGTAATGACTTTAGAATTCTGGCTTTTGATGATGAAGTAGTAGCCGCTTATCAAAGAATTCCTTTATCTGTTATTGGTGATGGTAAGTCTACTATTCTGGAATTACTGGCAGAAAAACAAGAAAAATTAAGCAAAAAAGGCGAAAAAATTCTGATTGATGTCGAAGATTTTCGGATTCATCAAAAATTACAAAGGCAAAATCTCACCTTTGACACAGTGCTTCCTCCAGATAGTTTAATTTATCTTTTGGATAATGCTAATTTATCCAATGGTGGTCATTCAGTAGATTTCACTGATAGCATTCATCCTGATTATCAGAAATTAGCCGTTAATATTACCAAAGATTTAGGCTTGAGATTAGCAGGAGTAGATATTTTGACGGAGGATATTACTAAACCATTAGGAGATTATACTATACTCGAAGTCAATAGCGCCCCCGGTTTAGGTCATTATCAATCTTTGGGTGAGACGCAATTGCAAAGAGTAGAAAATTTATACTTGAAAGTTCTTCAGACTTTAGAACAAGAATAACCAAAAAATAAATTGTCCAATTCTTGAGGGTGCGTTACACTACGTTAACGCACCGTCTGATAAAAATACAATTTATTGCTGCATTACTTATGATATAAATACATTCGGAAGGACATGGCACTGCCCATTAGTGTCAACTTAACGAAAAATGGGCGGTTAGAAACCGCGTCTACACAGGCAAGACGCGTAGCGGCTTCCCGTAGGGAAGGCCACCTGCGTGGGTTTAAAAACCTTGATTTTTAATTAGTCCGCGTAGGCGGACTTGGCCTGTGTAGCCGCGAATTCTATTCGTTAGGGCTTTAAGTTTACACTGGTGGGCACTGCCATGTCCCTACAGTTTATAGGTATCAGGTTTTACCTAATATTTTATTGACCAAATATGGTTTTATTTACCAATTTTTGCCTAATAAGGACTCAAACTCAGCTTGTAGAGAGTTGATATCTGCTAATCTGGTAACAAGTAAGTTATCTTTACCAGCATCCTGTAATCTAGTTTTCCAATATTGAATACTTTCAGAATTATTCAACCAAAAATTAATCACAGTATCTACTACTTGATCCATATCCCAACCTCTTTTTGGTGGTACTGTTTCCACTGTTTCTAAAAATGCGTCTAAAGTGCAAGTCTGTGTTCCTAAATATTCTACACATCGACGTGGTGGTTGTTGCCAGCTTTGCTGCTGATGGTCAAAAAATTGCAGAACTGACGAGACTCCTACAATGTCAAAAGTATATTGCATACCATTCCTCCCTATAGGTAATTCAGTTGTGTGGTAGTTAGATTCTGTGCTGGGAATTGAGGTCGTGAAAGTTATTTAGTTTCTCTACAAAAAGGTAGAGGTAGAGCCTAAGTTATGGGTGTTTAACTTTAGAAAGAAATTAGCACTTAAGCGTTGAGAGTGCTAATTCTGTCTTGGTTATTTATTTGTATTATTAACAATTTTTCGCTCTAAATTCTGAGGTGGAGATTATTTTTAATAATTTCTTAATCGTTGCCATTAGTGATGGCAAAGGTGAGTTAGCGGCTTTGATGGGGGCAGGTTTGTGGGCTATAGCTTCGGTAGTGTATGGAGTTTTAGGGCAACAAATTCCGCCACTGCAACTAAACTTCATTAAAGGGACGATCGCTATCTCTCTGCTTTGTGTCACAATCATCATTACTGGCGATTTAGCGCTTAATTTAACCCCCTTACCCATCTTGCTACTGTTGTTGAGTGGTGCTGTGGGTATTGGTTTGGGTGATACAGCTTTTCTGGCAGCTA
>DATGXQ010000512.1:0-12018 GCA_035298905.1 Nostocaceae cyanobacterium
CGATCTGTGGTTAGCTCAGTTGGTAGAGCGCCTGCCTTACAAGCAGGATGTCACTGGTTCGAGTCCAGTACTACCCATTACCAAAAGCGACGTTTACAAGGGTGGTTAGCTCAGTTGGTAGAGCGCCTGCCTTACAAGCAGGATGTCACTGGTTCGAGTCCAGTACTACCCATTAAGAAAATCAAGAAGTAGATAATTAAGCTAAAAGCAAGAAAAGTGAGATGATTTAGCAATTTGTAGAAATTTTTGGATAGCTGGGGATATATTGCCCTTTCGCCAGAGTATAGCGATCGCACTACAGGCAGTGCAAGCAGCACTCTCCTCCACAGCTTTGTAAACTACCCCAGTTCGTTGTAAATTTTGCAAAGATGCAGGTACGATTGTTACCCCTATTTCTGCGGCAACCAAACTGACGATCGTTTGCATTTGAATTGCTTCCTGGGTTACTTTTGGACTAAATTCTGCTTGCTGACAAAGGCTAATAATTTGGTCATAAAGTCCGGGTGCTTGAGAACGAGGAAATAAAATAAAAGGTTCTCCAGTTAATTCTCGTAAAGATATGTGCGATCGCTCTGCTAATCTATGACTTACTGGTAAGGCTACCATTAACGGTTCCTCAAAGATAATCTCCCAACTAAAAGTATCTTCTGTCACCGGAGGACGGACAAAGCCTACATCCAGTCTTCCCTCTTGCAACCATTGTAACTGCTGGTCTGTAGTTAATTCATGCAATTTTACTGTTACCCCTGGTACAACAGTACGGAACGATCGCAGAATTTCCGGCAGTACGTTGTAAGCTGCTGAACCCACAAAACCAATCACCAGTTGACCAATTTCACCCCGGCTAATCTGTCTTCCTTTTTGAATTGCTTGGTCTAGCTGCATAAGAATCTGTTGAGATTCTGCCAGAAACACTTCTCCGGCTGCTGTTAATTCCACCGTGCGTTTAGTGCGGTGAAACAACTGAAAGCCTAATTCTGCTTCTAATTGGCGGATTTGTTGACTCAGAGGCGGTTGGGCAATGTGCAATCTTTCTGCTGCCCGTCCGAAGTGCAATTCCTCTGCCAAGGTGACAAAATACCGCAGGTGTCGTAGTTCCATTATCCTCACTCAACTAATATTTTAAAAATATTAATAGCTAGTTAAAAATATATTGGACATTTGCTAAAAGATTTTTTATGTTAATAAATAAGCCCAAACGCCAGCGATAAAAAGCTGCCATATCAAGTAGTTGGGAAAATGTCACCCTCTATCAAGATAAACACACTTTTGTAAAGAAATTGGGCGAGGATGTATTGTCATTACTTTCTCCGCAACTAGGAGAAACTATTCTTAACCCCGGTTGCAGAAACAGACATTGCATCATAATTTATGTGGCGTAATGCCAGTGATAAGATTAAATATCCGACTCCTTAGATGGTAATTGAGCTTATGAGTAAAGAAACCCTGTTTGATAAAGTTTGGGACTTACATACTGTTGGAACACTACCTTCAGGGCTAACACAACTCTTTATTGGATTGCACCTCATCCATGAAGTGACTAGTCCTCAAGCCTTTGCTATGCTGAGGGAGCGGGGTTTAAAAGTATTATTTCCCGATCGCACTGTAGCGACAGTAGATCATATAGTTCCTACAGATAATCAAGTGCGTCCCTTTGCTGACAAAATGGCAGAGGAGATGATGCAAGCATTAGAAAACAACTGTCAAGAAAACGGCATTACTTTCCATAACATTGGTTCAGGAAATCAAGGTATAGTTCACGTTATTGCACCGGAACTAGGATTAACTCAACCGGGGATGACGATCGCCTGTGGAGATAGCCATACTTCTAGTCATGGGGCTTTCGGTGCGATCGCTTTTGGTATTGGTACAAGTCAAGTTAGAGATGTACTCGCCTCCCAAACCCTAGCCTTATCTAAATTAAAAGTCCGCAAAATCGAAGTTAACGGCAAACTCCAACCCGGAGTATATGCCAAAGACGTAATTTTACATATTATTCGCACTTTAGGCGTAAAAGGTGGTGTGGGTTACGCTTACGAATATGCCGGAAGCACCTTTGCAGAAATGAACATGGAAGAACGGATGACCGTTTGCAACATGGCTATTGAAGGTGGTGCAAGGTGCGGTTATGTTAACCCTGACCAAGTAACCTACGACTACTTAAAAGGTCGAGATTTCGCCCCCACAGGTGCGGACTGGGAAAAGGCTGTGGCTTGGTGGGAATCTATCCGTAGTGATGCTGATGCCGAATATGATGATGTAGTAGTATTTGATGCTGCTGACATTCCTCCGACAGTAACATGGGGCATCACCCCCGGTCAAGGTATCGGCGTAAATCAAACCGTCCCCGCACCAGAAGAACTATTAGAAGAAGACCGTTTTGTGGCCGAAGAAGCTTACAGCTACATGGACTTGCAACCCGGTCAACCCATCAAAGGGACAAAAATCGATGTGTGCTTTATTGGTAGTTGTACCAACGGACGGTTAACAGATTTACAAGAAGCTGCCAAAATTGCCAAAGGTCGGAAAGTTGCGGATGGGATCAAAGCCTTTGTTGTTCCTGGTTCGGAAAGAGTGAAGAAAGCCGCCGAAGCCGAAGGACTAGACAAAATTTTTATTGAAGCTGGTTTTGAATGGCGCGAACCTGGATGTTCCATGTGTTTAGCCATGAACCCCGATAAACTGCAAGGAAGACAAATCAGCGCCTCTTCCTCAAATCGCAACTTTAAAGGTAGACAAGGTTCAGCTTCCGGTCGCACCTTATTAATGAGTCCCGCAATGGTAGCCACTGCGGCTATTAAAGGGGAAGTTGCAGACGTGCGGGAGTTGCTGTGAACAATTAAAAATTAAAAATTAAAAATTAAAAAAGTTTGGTAGTTTCTCAACGCAACTCTTTTGGATAACTACTAACTTTTTTAACCTCTCTGTAATTCTTCCTTCGTGTCCTTTGTGCCTTCGTGGTTTATTCTCTTCTATGGTCAGTGAAATCAAACAAATCTCCGGTCGTGCTATTCCCTTAATCGGTAACGACATCGACACCGATCGCATTATTCCCGCCCGCTTCTTAAAAGCTATCACCTTTGACGGCTTAGGTGCAAATGCTTTTATTGACGATCGCACAGCCTTAAATGGTCAACACCCCTTTGATTTACCCCAATACCAAGGCGCGAATATTTTGATAGTTAACCGTAACTTTGGTTGTGGTTCATCTAGAGAACATGCACCACAGGCGATCGCTAAATGGGGAATCAAAGCTATCATTGGTGAAAGCTTTGCCGAAATCTTCTTTGGTAACTGTGTCGCCATTGGTGTACCTTGCGTTACCGCCGAACCCGCCACAGTCAAACAACTACAAGAACTCGTCACCGCCAATCCCCAAGCCTCTGTTAGCATAGATTTGTCAAAATTGCAAGCCCAAATCGGAGATTTTACCGCCTCCGTTCACCTAGCCGAAGGGACAAAAAGCGCCTTTATCGCCGGTACGTGGGACGCTTGCGGACAGTTGGTAGCCAAAGCCGAACAAGTCAAAGCCACCGCCGCAAAACTACCTTATATAGCCTGGGGTAAACTAGCCAGCTAAATCAAAATATCACTCTTGTAGGGTGGGCATCTTGCCCGCCCATGTTACAATAAACGATAACCGTTGACTACTAAAACAATGGTTAACAACCTCAAAGAACTAATTAGCGAAAGAGAACTTGATAAAATCGCAGACCCAGAGGAAAGATTTATTACCAATGGGGTAGACTGGCATTTATACGAAACCTTATTAACAAAACTGGGTGATAACTCACATTACCGAGTCACATATTTAGATGGAATTTTAGAAATAGTGTCCCCATCTTTCCGTCACGAAAAAATCAAAAAGCGTATAGCCACCTTATTAGAATTTTATCTTTTAAGTCTGCGAATTAAACATACACCTATGGGTAGCCCCACATTGAAAAATCGCTTGAAAAAAGCCGGGGCTGAACCAGATGAATGTTATTGTATTGGGGAAGAAAAA
Source organism: Nostocaceae cyanobacterium (assembly GCA_035298905.1). Lineage (GTDB taxonomy): Bacteria > Cyanobacteriota > Cyanobacteriia > Cyanobacteriales > Nostocaceae > DATGXB01. The sequence goes on from DATGXQ010000512.1 coordinate 4,007, forward strand.
GAAATTCCCAATTTAGTTATAGAAGTAATTATTACCAGTGGTAGTATTAATAAATTAAAAACTTACGCACGTTTAGGAGTTGCAGAAGTTTGGTTTTGGGAAACTAATCACCTAAAAATTTATCATTTACGAGAACAAACCCCAGTAACATTTTTAGAAAATTACGGTTACGAACAAATCACATCTAGCGAGTTGTTACCACAACTTAATATTCCCCTACTCGAAGAATGTACTTTAATTTCTGACCAAATTCAAGCCATTGAAGAATTTGAGCGAGATATGCAGCGTTAATTGTAAAGATTTGTGTGAATAGCGATCGCTCCCTTAATATTTTATCAGTTCGATTGTGCGATCGCTCCCTTAACCAAATCTATCATTAAAATCTAAGCGGTTTGCTGCTGTTGTAAAGGTTTAAGATTAATCACAACCCTTTGATTAAGAACACGAGCTATTTTTTGCAGCATTAACAACGATTGACCCTCATAATCAGCATCTTCCAACTGTTCAATTACCGTTTGTGTTGTTCCCATCAGTTCAGCTAACTGTTGTTGTGTCAACCCTGCTTGAGTTCTCGCTGTATAAATTAACTCTGCCACTTCTATATTAATTGACTCTTCCCCTATCATCGCTTCTAGCTCAGGGTCGCTATTGGTGATTTTATCTATAATTTTGATAGCGTTGTTAGTATTCCCCATTTTCCGAATTAATTGAACTATTAATTTTTTTGAGAGCTTATATGAGGTCTAATAATTTATTAATACAGTGTTAGTAGCTTCGAGCAGACTTATTCCTTATATGATAGCTTCATAAGTAACAAATGTCAATTTATTTAGTAGCTGCTACACTATTAGTATAAAGATATTTACTGTGTTTCTACAGACTCCAAATGAACACTAAATAACTGGACTAGCAATAACTGTAAATATTTTTATCCATCTACATTATCATCGCTTCTCGTTCAGGGTTTTTGCTACTGATTTTACTTATAATTCTGCCTCTTGCAACTGTTTAATTAACATAATGTTAGTATCAATCAGTTCAGATAATGGTTGCCGTGCTGAACCTGTTTGTGTTCTCGTTGTTTTATCTATCTAGCTTTCATTTCATCTTGGTTTTAATTTAATTATGATACTGTTTAATACACTGCTGCGTTATATTAATCAAGTTAAATAATGGTTGCTGTGTTTACTCTGCCTACGTTCTCGCTGTTTTATCTATCTAGCTTTCATTTCATCTTCTATCTCACCTACATTTAGTGTTTGTTTTAGCTAGTGTGCAGTTACAAGTGTATTCATATAATGCTATTTACACTTTGTATAGGTATTTAAGAGTTGACAACTTCGTACATTTATAGTGTAATGGTTTTATTATTGTGGTATATTTAAAATATATAGCACAAACAAAAAAGTGAGACTAAAGACACGACATCATGGCCTTAGTCCCACCATACAGTTATATGTTACCCAAGTGTTGGCAGCACTTTGTAACATTGTGCTGATATAAAGCAGTAGCTACTTGTCCAACTAGCTACACTCTGTAGTGTAGTTACTGCTTGAATACAGCAACTATTTCTAAGAAAGATTTCGCTATATTAGCGAGATTTCCAGTCACTGTCACAGCATTATTAGAAAATAAGACTCGCAGCGTGGAAAAGATAGCTGCAAGAAGAATACAGGCTAATATCAGCCTAACCATTGTCATTTTTCTCCTTGATGAGAACAATTACCTGTATCATAGCATCATGTAAGCAACCTAATGTAAAAAAATAACTACCTTTTATTTACTAATTAGATATTAGTATAGATAGACCTGGAAATATAAATTTTACTTTTATATCTTCTCTTTAAATAACTATAACGCTGTTTGAAAAACTTCTTTGTTTTCAACAAATACACAATCCACATCTATGAAAGCTCACGCAAAGAAGCAAAAACACAAAAGAAAATTGACACAGCAGCCACCGGGCGAAAATAACCCTTGGGTAGAGTTTGACGGTATATTTAAAGACGACCCGTTATTTGATGAGTTTGTAGAAGCGATGGCTAGAAATAGACGGGAACTAGATGCGGAAATAGCTGCTTATGAAGCATCTTTGGAATCTGAATAGTAATTTATTAGACAAAATACAGATATGACATTAGTATCTGATGGAAAAGCGGCTATAATTCGGACTGAACGCGGACTGACTATTGCAGGAACGCGCATTACTATTTATGATGTATTAGACCATCTCAAAGCAGGATGGACACCTCCGCTAATTTTGCACTGGCTACCTTTAACCGAAGAACAACTTAACGCTGCATTACAATATATAGACGTTCATCGTGATGAAGTAGAAGCCGAGTATCAAACAGTTTTACAAATAGCTGAAGAAAATCGGGAATATTGGGAAGAAAAAAATCGTCGGCGTTTTGCTGATATTGCTAACCTACCACCCCAACCGGGAAAAGAAGCAATTTATGCTAAACTCCAAGCTTGGAAGGCTAAACTAGGTTTTATTCCCTAATAGAATACTAAAAAATAAATTGTCTAATTTTGTAATTGTTTGGCTATGTTGCGGTGCGTTACACTTCGCTAACACATCCTACTTGCTAGGTTATATTAAGATTTATTAATCACTTTCCTCGGCGCTGAGAGAAATTTTAGGAATCGGAAAATCTGGAATTTTACTTAAATCCTCTGTAGCAATTTGCTCTAAATTTGCCTGTTGAAGGCTCTTCAGTAACGTCACACTTTGATTTAACAAATCTTCAACATTAATCCCGCCAAAACTGTCTGGGTAACGTCGGAGGCGGTTGCTGCCTTCTCCTAATAGGATCATTGCGCCTCGCCAGTTACGATTACCCATGTGATACAATCCTACAGCAATTTGCAGAATACCCTGATAAAAGGTTTTTTCTGGTTCTGTGGCTTCTATCCACAGTGCTTCTAGGGTGTCATGACAAGCATAGAACTGTCCAGAGTTGAACAGTTCGACACCTTGCCAAAATTCATCTGGCATGGTTTCGCTCATGCCATGCTATCTCTTACTTCTTTGATGGTTTCAATGGTGATTTCTTGTTTATCACCTGCAAACTCATTTTCTGGGGTGAGGAACAGCATACAGTGGCATTCTTTGCGTTCCCGCATGGGGACACAAGGACAGTTCCAATAGGCTGCGTTCACTTCGGCTTCTTTATCTTCGTAGTGGCGACACGGACACAAAGGCGCACCGAGATCGTCCTTATGTTTAGCTAATCCTTCAATGACAACGGCAGTAACAGAAGGTTCAGAACAGAAGTAAGTTCCTGTACGCTTGGCGTATTGTTCGGAAAAATGCCGCATGGCCTCTAGGCTTTTATCGCTGGCTTTTGTGTTAACTTCTGATGAGATCATTTGATCGGCGGCTCATAAATTAAATATTTCTTTGCATTGTACCGCAGTCACAAGGATGTATTACTAGGAAAATGTCCCCAAGTTAAATTTTGTGATTTTGAGGCAAATGCGCTCAAAGACTCGTGATATTAGCTGGCTGGGATCAAGGAAGGGCAGGAAAACACCAAAGCGGAAGTTATATTAATAAATTGGGATTTTCAATACATTTCATAGCATCGTTAAAGGTTTTTGGAGTTGGAGTTGTAAGTCTTGTTCGCTTTGCAAGGTTAAACCTGGATCATCCCGATTGATGAGGATATTATCTGTTGGAGATGTATTATTTGTCCATAACACCCAACGACTACCAGGAGGTAAGGAAGATAGGGTGCGGGGGTTTTGGGTGAGCCAAATTAGAGGTTGCTTTTCTGGTGGTGTGCTATTTTCTTCTTGGGGGTTGGTGGCGGCTAGGGTTTCTAGGGTGATGCGATCGCCTCTTACCAATCCTGTACCAGATGTCCAAAGTTGAACGTTTAATTGCTGCTTTTGAGCATAAAAATACAAAGAAGCGGCAGCGATAACGGCTTGTTCAAATTGGTCTTCTTGCCAAGTACCTGCACTATCTAGGGCAATAATCACTTCTTGACCATTGGTGACTATTTCTAATTCCCGTACCCGCAGTTCTCCATAACGAGCGCTTGTCTTCCAGTGGATCAAGCGGGTGGGGTCGCCGATGCGATAGGGACGCAGCGATCGCACTAAGCCACTGCTGGCCATTTGTAATGGTGTACCACGCGGATCTCCCCTTAAACTTTCTTCTTGTCCAATTTCATCGACTAGGGGACAACTAGCCAGAGGTAAAATTATCGGATAAACGATCGCCCTAGCTGTAGCTTCTTGGGGACGACGACACCAAAATAAACCCCAAGGCGCACCACTAGCTAATTCTACTGTTTGCCAACGATACACACCCCGGCGTTGGGTGGGTTGGTAATATCGCCAAAGATAACTGCTGTCTGGGGGGATAGTTTCAATAGCTTGATTGACTGATTTGCCTAAAATAAACGGCAGGATATCAGTAATTTTGAGTAAACTGACAGGGCGTTTAGTAAAGTTGTGAACTTCTACTTCAATGGTTAAATCTTGCCCGGCGGTCACTGGTTGGATGGGTTGACGTTTGATGGTTAAACCAGTTAGCGATCGCGGTGCTAAAAAAGCTGACACTCCCAATAGTGCCATACTCACACCACTTACTACGTATAACCAGCCTGCCATTGTATTAACAGCCGCACCAAAATAACAGATAGCGATCGCCCCTAATACCCACCCGCCATAAGCTGGGGCGCAAAAGCGGGTTTCTAGCCAATTCGTGAAACGTTTAGTAATCTTCATGTTTCTTTTTTAGCCTAATTTTGGCTAAACGTGGTCAGTATATATGGGGTATTGTGGAAGTTGAAGATGGAAACGCAGATGGACGCAGATAAACGCAGATAAAATTTAATTATGTTCTTAGAGTTGAGTTTGATACTATGGTTAAATTACTAGCAATTACTGATTATATTGATAGCTTGGCCGAAGCAGAAGCCCGGTTTAATCTTTCGCGCAATAGTGATCTAGGATTTTTTACCGAGTGGTTAAGTGATTTACCGGAATTAACTCTTGCTGAAAAGCAAAGATTAGATTTGATTAAACAGCGTTATTTTTATCATCGCCAGTATGGACATTTATTAGAAGGGGCAGTTAATTTTATTGTTATATCTCCGTTGTTGGAAATGGCAGGATTTTACGATCCACCTTTTCGCCTACGTTCAGAAACATCAATCAGATTAGAAATTGAAGATAAAAATGACAAGATTTATCAAGGTCGAATTGATAGCTTAATTTTGCAAGAACATCTGTGGATTATGTTGGTAGAATCGAAAAGAACTTCGTTTAGTGTAGAAATGGCACTTCCTCAAGCACTTGCTTACATGGCTGCTAATCCTGATTTTGAGCAAGCAACTTATGGTTTAGTGAGTAATGGTGCTTATTCTATGTTTATCAAGTTGTATAAATCTCAATATAGTTTTTCTGATGATTTTTCCTTAAATCGTCAGCAAAATGAACTGTATGGAGTTCTCCAGGTACTAAATCGGCTCAAAAATTTATTGTGACGCGATGATATCTCACGTCACAATTGGGAATTTCCGTCTAAAGTGTTTATGTGGGCAAATTATCCGGGTCGATACCCTGAGATTTTAAATAAGCCCTTAACCGTTCTTTTTCGTGACTTGCTTGTTCAGCCCGTTGACGTTCTTGTTCAGCCCGTTGACGTTCCTGTTCAATCTGTTCTACAGACCAAGGTAACAAATTACCTGCTTTATCCCACCACCTTAACCAATAACCGTTTCGTCCTTCTTTTTCTCCCCTCCAAATTCCTAAAAATAAGCCCATTGAATCAATCCAATAACGCTCATTTTCATCGGATTTTTGTAACTGGTAATGTCCATTTTCTAGTTGATAGAATTCTAATAAACCACCATCAGGTTCAAAAATCACATAGACGGGAACTTGCAATATTTGTTCATAGAAAAACCATTTCCCTGGCGGATAGGTGCGTTTAACAGAATATTCTCCCCCCTCAATGTGTGATAAAAATTCCATCACTATCGCCGGAATATCCCCTTCTAAGTGAGGTGTATAACTCCTGCGGAGGTCTATAATCTCTTTTACCAAGGGAATATAAAGCCAATCGGGTGCTTTCACCACTATCTGATCATTTAAAGTAGCACATAGACCAAAATTAGATGCAATCAGCATTTGAGGTTGTATAAAACCCGTAATTTCTAAGCTTTCTCGTAATGCACCAGCCAAAAGCGGCTGACCTGTATTGTCCACGGGTTCATCCTCTAACTGAAAATCATCCGGTAAGGCTTCCCAAGTAATGACCGGTTCAGTGGAGGATTTGATTTCACTGATTTGGGTGGCCATAAATACCGCCTTTAGTTAATTTGTTCTTATTGTATCCTGTTGTGTGAGGGGCTAATGCAAGGAGGTAGAAGCCAGAAAGTTGATTTGATTGGGGTTTCAATCTGTGGGGCTGAGGCTTGCTTTTATTTCTTTCTCTGTAGCCAAGCGAAAACTTCGTCAACTGAAAGCGTTAAATTCAAATCTGCTAACACGGGTAATATATCTTTTCCTGTTAATAAATCTGGTAAACTGTTCGGCTGATAAACTAAAATAGAACGTTCACTTGGATCAATTAACCATCCCAACTGGCTACCATTTCTCAAACAGTGTAAAATATTCCCAGTGACTTTAGTTTGACTTTGATTAGGCGAGAGAATTTCTATAATCCAAGGGGGTGAAAAATCAATACCACTGCTAATCATTTCCCCGTTTTCATCTAATGGTAATTGATGGGTAGCAATGACGACTACATCGGGAACTATAGAACGATTACTAACAGTACAGCGCAGTTCGGGAAAGGCTTCATAATCACTTTCTAATCTATCAATTACTGTAACTAAACGTTTTTGTAATAAGCTGTGTTTACCTCCTCCTATTGGCTTTTGAATTAGTCCTCCGTTAATATATTCCCAAGTTGGTGATTCATCAATATAGGGTAGTTTTAAAAACTGTTCTAAAGTTATGTTTTCAGGATTTTTAATTTTTTCCTGGTTTAATTCAATATTGCTTACCATTAGTTTATTAATTCAAATAATTTGACATGATAAACTATTATAATAACAATATCAAAGAATTAAGATTAATGTGTAAATAATTTTTGCAATCTGTAATAATTTCCTTATGTAGTGCAATTACTGTTCTGTAATCTTCTAAAACCCAGAACTTTTATGTATAATAAAAATATCAACTTGAGATGTAATATTTATTGATGCAGTTAGTCAACCAACAGTACATTGAGATTGATGCTGATGTGCGGAGTGGAAAACCCCGGATTGCTGGTACTCGCATTGCTGTAGAAGATGTAGCGGTAATGCACTTAAAACTGGGGTATTCCTTGTTAGAGATTGCTGGTAAGTATAACCTGTCTCTAGCATCTGTATATGCAGCGATGGCTTATTATTTTGATCATCGAGAAGAGATTGATCAGCGCACAGCAGAGGAAGATAAAATAGTTGAGGTGTTGAAACAAAATCATCCCTCACTTCTCCAAGAAAAACTAAGAAGATTAAAAACAGTATAATCTTGATAGCTGCTTAAGTGTCAAAAAAACTATAAGATCATAGAGGAGAGTCTAAGTAGTGAATAAAAATGACAATAATACTCAACAAATAATCGAAAATCTGGACAACCTTCGCCAAGATACCCGGTTAAATAGAGTTCTGAGTAATAATACAAATAACTATTGTTCTCTTCAGTTGTGGCTTCTTGAACTAACACAAACCAATTCAACAGAATATAGATTATTATACGGTTGGGTTATTCCTTCTACTTTTAGTGACCCCGATAAATGGCATTGTGCTGATGGAGGTAAAAAACAATCAATAGGAGAACATCAAAGTTACTATGAATTTCGTATAGCTAAATTAGTTTTATATCATCAATACCTTCGCCAAACTACGAGGTTTGAACAGCACAAGAAACGGGCTCCCGGTCGCGGCTCTTGCGCGTCGGCGTGCCGGTCGTGTATCGGTCCGGCGGGTACGCCTTCGGCC